>NZ_WTEW01000001.1:0-245691 GCF_009795865.1 Gilliamella sp. Pas-s27 | reverse complement strand
TGGCAAACATGGAATGATGCAAAGGGGTTGGTTAAGGAAAAGCAATTGGAGAATTTATTTTACTCATCGGACACGCATTTTGTTAAAATGAAAACCGATGAGTAATAGGTGTCTGTCAGATTAAGTTTGAGCTACTACAAATAAAGGTGTTTTTCGCATAGTTCGTGGGTGCAATCCATTAAGCGCTTGGCATCCAATCGAATTTTTGACGTGTCGTCACTTATTTCAAGTGGTGAGTCACTTTGCGTATACATCAGGTTTTGAAAGATAGGTAATGAGGTTTCTGAAGGGCTAGGCATTTTAAAACTTGAGCTTTTCGCTGATGAATGATTTGCAACATTAACATAATTAAAGCTTTTAGTGGCGATAATTCGATTATCGCCTATTGGACATCTACAATACAATCATATGTTCCTTCAATAATGGAACCGTACCCTTTTGTACATTTAGGACAACTTGCGTAATCGCCTAAGCATGCAATGCCTTGACCTTGAGAAACCCCTCCATTTGATGCGGAAATTACTTTACCACCAGTTGTCGTATCATCGCCCAACACTGCTAATAATTTGTTCACTTCCCTTCTCCCATTCTTTTATTTAAAAATTTAATAAGAATTGATGAGCATTGAGTTAATTGTTCGTTCATACCTACTATGGCGTCATTAAACGCCATAATTAATTAACTTTAGAAATTAAGATTTATGGCCGTTTTGCTCTCGCTCAATCGCACGGTAACCAATATCATGCTGATAAAAACAACCATGCCAATAGATGTCTTTGGCTTGCTGATAAGCACGTTGTTGGGCTTCAAGTACCGTGTTACCAAGTGCGGTTATGCACAATACTCGCCCGCCATTAGTGTGAACACGCCCTTTTTCTAAACTAGTACCCGCATGAAAGATTTTGCAATCTTCGGTTGATTCGGCAGGCAATCCAAGGATGACATCTTTGGTATTATATTTGCCTGGGTAACCGCCAGCGACAAGCACCACACCTAATGCAGGTCTTGGCTAGAAATTATGTCGGTATAGCCACATTAGCATGTTGCATAATATGGCTAAAAATATAAATAGACATATGATTAATACAAAATATCAACAGCTTCTATTTAACTTCAATTAATCATTTCCATTTTTTTCTTTTTTTGTATCTACGTGGGGTTTCGAGAAAACTAATAAAAAAAACGTTTAAAATCATTATAAAAGCCACAAACCAAAAAAAGGTTAAACTTGTTATTGATAAATCTCCATGGGGAACAAGAATAAAAATACTATATAAATTAATAGAATAATAATATATAATCGCACAGATTCTTTTATTATTTAAACTTTTATTCTGCTGATAATCTGTAAGTATATAACCTGAAAAATAGTAACGAATGTAAACACAAAAAAATGCACATATACAAAAACTGACTGTTATAAAACATACCATAGCTATTATATTCTCCTTTATCATTATTTAGGCTTTTCATAATTCATTTAGGTTATTTCCATTTTTTCCTTTTTATGTATCTACGTGGTGTTTCAAGAAAGCTAATAAAAAATACATACAATATAAAAATAAAAACAGCTGACCAGAAAAAAATAATATTTGAAAAAAACCCTTCTCCTGGCTGACTTATAATTAACAGGCTATATAAAGAAATAAAATAAAAATAAAAAAGAGCTAAACGTCGTTTACGATTTAAAGTCTTATCATTTTCATAGTCCATTGCAATATATCCCGAGAAATAGCGCCGGATAAAACACCCAACAATAGCAAAAAAATAATAGCTAACCCATATTTCAACAGCCATGCAAATCTCCTTATTTTATAATATTACCGCCTCTATCTTTTCTATATGTTGAACCATCACTACTTTCACAGCTATAATAATCTGGTGCATCATCATTACCTATTGTGATTATCAATGAACAATTCTCAACAATTTGTCCTGTATTAATAATTGTTTCTGGCTCTTTAACAACCATGCTCACTTGGTTGGTATCTTTATTAAGTACAAAAGCTTTTTTTAACTGATTAGCTAGTTATCTAAGAGAAATAGCATCACCAAGAATTTCCACAGTTAATAATTTCTTACTCATTTGTTTGTAAGCGTTTTCTAAATCACGGCGACCATATTTAAATAATTTAAATCTCGGATCACCAAACTTATTCAATTTCGGCACTAATTTCAACTTAGCCCCTACTGACATACTTAAATCTAAACTATCATAAGCAATATCACCTATTGAAGAATCAAAACCTAAAGACTCGGTAGCATCTTTATACCAACCTCTTAAAGGCCCATCAACTTCCATACTCCTGTTGCCGCCATCAATTTCGTTCATAACACCATTAACAATGCCAGCTCCTCCTTCATATATTCCATTTCCTCCATGCGCTATCATAGGGGCACCAATAAGACATGACAATCCCACAGAACAAAGTGCTACCCCAGTTTGAATCATTCCTACACCACCAAAAATAGACAAACCATTTTTCAACCATATAAAACTTTGCTCTAATAAATTATTTTCTTCAGTCTTTATTTTCTTTGCGCCTTCCTCATAACTCATTTCTCCACTTTCAACTTTATTGACAATATTCATGGCATATGTATCAACATCATCAATAAAAGATTGTTTTATTTCGTTATAATAAAGGTGTTTTTCGCATAGTTCGTGGGTGCAATCCATTAAGCGCTTG
This sequence comes from Gilliamella sp. Pas-s27, assembly GCF_009795865.1. NCBI lineage: Bacteria > Pseudomonadati > Pseudomonadota > Gammaproteobacteria > Orbales > Orbaceae > Gilliamella > Gilliamella sp. Pas-s27. The sequence continues at coordinate 243,001 of NZ_WTEW01000001.1, read as the reverse complement.
GCATCCAATCGAATTTTTGACGTGTCGTCACTCATTTCAAGTGGTGAGTCACTTTGCGTATACATCAGGTTTTGAAAAATAGGTAATGAGGTTTTTGAAGAGCTAGGCATTTTAAAACTTGAGCTTTTCGCTGATGAATGGATTGCAACATTAACATAAGTAAAGCTTTTAGTGGCGATAATTCGATTCTCACCTATTGGACATCTACAATACAATCATATGTTCCTTCAATAATGGAACCATACCCTTTTGTACATTTAGGACAACTTGCGTAATCGCCTAAGCATGCAATGCCTTGACCTTGAGAAAACCCTCCATTTGATGCGGAAATTACTTTACCACCAGTTGTCGTATCATCGCCCAACACTGCTAATAATTTGTTCACTCCCTTCTCCCATTCTTTTATTTAAAAATTTAATAAGAATTGATGAGCATTGCGTTAATTGTTCGTTCATACCTACTATGGCGTCATTAAACGCCATAATTAATTAACTTTAGAAATTAAGATTTATGGCCGTTTTGCTCTCGCTCAATCGCACGGTAACCTATATCATGCCGATAAAAACAACCATGCCAATAGATGTCTTTGGCTTGCTGATAAGCCCGTTGTTGGGCTTCAAGTACCGTGTTACCAAGTGCGGTTATGCACAATACTCGCCCGCCATTAGTGTGAACACGCCCTTTTTCTAAACTAGTACCCGCATGAAAGATTTTGCAATCTTCGGTTGATTCGGCAGGCAATCCAAGGATGACATCTTTGGTATTATATTTGCCTGGGTAACCGCCAGCGGCAAGCACCACGCCTAATGCAGGTCTTGGATCCCATTTTGATTTGACGGTATCTAATTTGCCATCCACTGCCGCAAGGCAGAGTTCGACCAGATCGGATTGCATTCGCATCATAATTGGTTGTGTTTCAGGATCGCCAAATCGGCAGTTGAATTCAATAACTTTGGGGTTGCCATCTTTGTCAATCATTAAGCCAGCATATAAAAAGCCAACATAGACATTGCCTTCTTGCGCCATACCGTTAACGGTTGGGTAGATAATCTTATCCATTACCTTTGCAAAAACCGCATCAGTTACAACAGGAGCTGGCGAATACGCGCCCATTCCCCCCGTGTTTAAACCTGTATCGCCGTCGCCAACACGTTTATGGTCTTGGCTAGTTGCCATTGGCTCGACATGTTTGCCATCAACCATGACAATAAAGCTGGCTTCTTCACCGTCTAAAAATTCTTCAACCACAACGCGGTGCCCTGCATCGCCAAAGGCGTTGCCTGCTAACATGTCATGTACGGCATCTTCGGCTTCTTTTAGGCTCATGGCAACAATCACTCCTTTACCAGCCGCTAGGCCGTCGGCTTTAATGACAATTGGGACGCCTTTTTCACGGATATAGTTAATAGCTGGAGCAACTTCGGTAAAGTTTTGATATTCGGCTGTGGGGATATTGTGGCGAGCTAAGAAGTCTTTAGTAAAGGCTTTTGATCCTTCAAGTTGTGCAGCTGCTTTGGTTGGGCCAAAGATTTTTAATCCTGCTTTTTGAAAGCTATCAACAATGCCAATCACTAACGGGGCTTCGGGGCCAACTATCGTTAAATCAATTTGTTCTTGCTGAGCAAAACTAAGCAGTCCACCGACGTCGGTCGCTTTGATGTTGATATTTTCTAAGCTAGGCTCTAGTGAAGTACCTGCATTACCTGGTGCAACAAAGACTTTAGATACTCGTGGTGATTGTGCAATTTTCCAAGCAAGCGCATGTTCGCGCCCACCATTACCAATGACTAAAACTTTCATAAAAGATCCTTTAACGATGTCTTTTTTAATAAAAAGATAAATATAGGTAATTTATTTTTAATAATAAGCAAAGTCGCCATATTATTCATATCAAAATTAATGTCTAAAATGACGCATATTTGTAAATATCATTGCAATATTGTGTTCATTTGCAGCTTGAATCACTTCGTCATCACGAATCGAGCCACCGGGCTGAATTACACACGTTACCCCTGCAGCTGCTGCCGCATCAACTCCGTCTCGAAATGGGAAAAACGCATCTGAAGCAACGACAGAACCCGCTACTTCTAGGTTTTCGTCTTGCGCTTTGATTCCAGCGATTTTGGCGGAATAAACTCGGCTCATCTGTCCTGCACCAATACCAATTGTCATGTTGTTTTTGGCATAAACAATGGCATTGGATTTAACAAATTTAGCCACTTTCCAACAAAATAAAGCATCAGACAGTTCTTGCTCTGTTGGTTTGCGTTTGGTGACAACGGTAAGTTCGTTTGGCGATACCATGCCTAAATCACGATCTTGCACTAATAAACCACCATTAACACGCTTAAAGTCTAGGCTGACTGTCGCAGGCGTTGACCATTCGCCACATTCCAGTACTCGTACATTTTTTTTCGCTTCAATAATAGCTAATGCATCTTGATTGACTATTGGGGCAATGATGACTTCAACAAATTGTTGTTGAACAATAGCTTGAGCCGTTGCCGCATCTAATGGGCGGTTAAAGGCAATAATGCCTCCAAAAGCTGATGTCGGATCGGTTTTATAGGCATTTAAATAGGCGTTTAGGATATTGTCACTAACCGCAACACCACAAGGGTTGGCGTGTTTGACGATCACACAAGCAGGCTGTTCAAATGATTTTACGCATTCAAGCGCAGCGTCGGTGTCGGCAATGTTGTTATAAGATAGTGCTTTACCTTGCAGTTGTCTTGCCGTTGCAATCGATGCTTCCTTAACGCTTTCTTCAATATAAAAAGCCGCTTGTTGGTGGCTGTTTTCACCATAGCGCATGTTCTGTTTTTTTATAAATTGAAGATTTAATGTGCGTGGAAATTGACCTGCTGGTTTGTCGGTTTCGCCCATATACGGTGGTACTTGTTGCCCAAAATAGTTGGCAATCATGCCGTCGTATTTGGCGGTGTGTTCAAAGGCTTTAATGGCAAGGTTGAAGCGATATTCAAAAGAAAGGGCGTTTTGGTTATTATCCATCATATTAATGATATTTTCATAATCACCACAATCAACCACAATAGCAACATCTTTATGATTTTTAGCGGCAGAGCGCACCATAGTTGGACCGCCAATATCGATATTTTCAACGGCGTCTTCTAATGTGCAGTTGGGTTTGGCAACCGTTTTAGCAAATGGGTAAAGGTTGACAACCACCATATCAATCGGTGCAATTTGGTGTTGTTGCATAATGTCATCATCAACACCTCGTCTTCCTAAAATAGCACCATGAATTTTGGGGTGTAGTGTTTTGACTCGCCCATCCATCATTTCAGGAAAGCCTGTGTAGTCTGACACTTCAGTTACAGGTATTTGGTTGTCCATAAGTAGCTTTGCTGTTCCCCCTGTTGAAAGAAGTTCTACATTTCGTTCAGATAGGGCTTTGGCAAATTCTAAAATACCGGTTTTGTCGGATACACTAAGTAAAGCACGGCGAATGGGGCGAAACTGCTGCATGAGGGGGCTCCGAAGTTGATATTAAAATTCAAATTATTGAGTCGCATTATATATAAATTAAGGGGGGATGTTTAGTATTAACTTATTAAAAAATTTTATTAAACAAGCCTAAAAACGGTTAAATCATAATATTTGATATTGATCACAGAATTAACATTTTCATGGTAAATAACGCATTGTTGGCTTTCTTTTTTTACTTTTCCATAATATTGTTACGCGTAACTGTTATGCATAACAATATTTGAAATACAAGGAGAAAATCATGCAATCTTTATTTGAACTAAAAGGAAAACGCGCTTTAATTACAGGTTCAGCACAAGGTATTGGTAATTTGCTTGCCACAGGTTTAGGGCAATATGGAGCAAGTATCGTTATTAATGATATTACCCAAGAACGTGCTGAAAATGCAGCAAACCAACTTAAATCACAAGGCATTGATGCCGTTGGCGTCGGTTTTGATGTAACCAGTTATGATTCAGTCGAAAATGCCATTAATTATATTGAAAAAGAGATCGGACCTATTGATATATTAATCAATAACGCGGGTATTCAACGCCGTCATCCGTTTATTGAATTTCCTGAAGCTGATTGGGATGCCGTCATTAATGTTAACCAAAAAGCGGTTTTTTTAGTTTCACAGCAAGTCGCTAAGCACATGATCAAACGTAAGCAAGGAAAGATTATCCATATTTGTTCAATGCAAAGCGAACTTGGTCGCGACACCATTACCCCCTATGCCGCATCAAAAGGTGCAGTGAAAATGCTTGTAAAAGGTATGTGCGTTGAACTTGCACGTTATAACATTCAAGTCAATGGTATTGGGCCTGGTTATTTTGATACCGAGATGTGCAAAGCTTTGGTTGAAAACAAAGAATTTACTCAATGGTTATGTCAAAGAACGCCTGCCGCTCGCTGGGGGAAACCTGAAGAACTTATTGGCTCGGCGGTGTTTTTGTCGTCTGCTGCATCAAACTTTGTTAATGGGCATATTCTTTATGTTGATGGCGGAATGTTAGCGGCAGTTTAGAGCCATATTGCGACAATTGTATTTTTACGGACTTAAATCAAGGAAGGTTAAAACAATATATATAAATAAAAAATTGATAAAAATAGGGATGAAAATTGTCGCAAAATCACTTTATTATTAATTGAAAGCGAGAATAAAACATGAATATAACAAACAAACTAGCGCCGTCTCGTTGGTGGCGTTTAATGCCAATCATTTTTATTACTTATAGTTTAGCTTATTTAGATCGTGCCAATTATGGCTTTGCCTCTGCAGCGGGGATTAATAAAGATTTAGACATCAGTCCAAGCACTTCGTCATTAATTGGCGCTCTTTTTTTCCTTGGTTATTTCTTTTTTCAAGTGCCGGGATCGGTTTATGCAGTTAAGCGAAGTGTTCGTAAGCTGATTTTTGTGTGTTTAATACTGTGGGGATTGTGTGCCGCATTGACAGGGATGGTCAGTAATATTCCAACACTTATGGCGATCCGTTTTGTTCTCGGTATTGTTGAAGCAGCAGTTATGCCATCAATGTTAATTTATATCAGTACATGGTTTACTAAAGCCGAACGTTCAAAAGCCAATACATTTTTAGTTTTAGGTAATCCTGTAACCGTATTGTGGATGTCAATTGTATCAGCGCACTTAATCGACCTTTATGGTTGGCGCGAAATGTTCATAATTGAAGGCTTACCAGCTGTATTATGGGCAGTAGTGTGGTGGTTCCTTGTTCGTGACAAACCATCCGAAGTTAAATGGCTCACCGACGCCGAAAAAGCTGATTTTAAAGCTGTCATGGATAAAGAACAACAAAATATCAAACCCATGCGTAACTATGGCGAAGCGTTCCGTTCTGCCAGTGTTATTAAACTCTGTGCAGTGCACGCATTATGGAGTATTGGTGTATATGGCTTTATGATGTGGATGCCGTCAATCATCAAATCGGCAGGCAATGTTGATATTATATCGGTTGGTTGGTTTGCGGCTATTCCTTATTTTGTTGCGATTGCTATGATGTTAATTGTCTCTTTCTATTCTGACAAACTACAAAATCGTAAACTTTTTGTTTGGCCATTATTACTTGTCGCAACCATTGCATTTTTTACTGCTTATTTGCTTGGGGCTGAACATTTTTGGATCTGTTTTGTGCTTTTATCACTTGCTGCTGGCTGTATGTACGCACCTTATGGGCCTTTCTTTGCTTTAATTCCTGAATTATTACCAAGCAATGTATCGGGTGTGTCGATTGGATTAATTAACAGTTTTGGAGCACTTGGCGCATTTATTGGTGCTTGGTTAGTGGGTGTTATCAATGCAGCAACGGGCAGTGCCGGAGCGTCATATATCTTTATGGGCGTATCTTTAGTTTTATCTGTTATTTTGATGGCTAGCGTTAAAGCGCCTAAAAAATAACCAATAATATCAAAAAAATAAGAAGGCAATGGATACTGCCTTCTTAATTTATTCTAACGAATATTATTTATTTTCTTGTTTTTACTGGTAAAATGCCACACATTCAACCAGCATCCCTCCTAAAATAATAGGTTATGAAAGATAAGCGTATTAGTTTACAAGATATTGCCAATTTAACTGGCGTGACTAAAATGACCATTAGTCGCTATCTAAAAAACCCTAAACAAGTCTCTGAAAAAAACCAAGAAAAAATAGCAAAAGTGTTAAAAGAGATCCAATATATTCCCAATCTTGCACCACAAATCATGCTAGGTTCGCGCAGTCATTGTATTGGCATTGTTATACCGTCTTTTAAAAACCAAATATTTACAGAAGTGCTTGCTGGTATTGAATCGGTCGCATCAGCTCAACATTACCAAACAATTATTACTAACTATAATTATGATAAGCAGTTAGAAGAAGAAAAAATTATTAACCTGCTGTCATACAACGTCGACGCTCTTGTCTTGATGGAAAAGGAGCACACTCAAACCACCCTACAATATTTAAAAACTGCTAATATTCCTGTTGTTGAGCTTATGGATATCACCAAAGCATTTTTTGACATCCAAGTCGGCTTTGATAATGAACAAGCCGCCTATGATATGACTTTGCAAATGATTGAATCTGGCAAAAAAAATATCATCTATTTTAATTCCATTGCAAGTGCACGCGATAGCCAACGTTACAAAGGTTATCAACGTGTTATGAAACAATCAGGATTAACACCACGTCAGATTATCCCCAATGCAATATCATCAATAGATTTAGGCAAAAGTTTATTTCACCAAGCAATTCAAAAATATCCTGATATGGATGGTATTTTATGTACTAACGACGATATGGCAATAGGTGTACTACTTGAGTGCCAAAATTATCAGATCCCTGTTCCTGAACAAATTGCTATTGCAGGCTTTCATGGTTTAGAAATTGGTCGAGCAAACAACCAAAAGATTGCAACCGTCATTACGCCACGATTTGAGATTGGTAAAGTTGCAATCGAATTATTATTGCAAAAATTAAATGGTGAGCATGTGAAAAGTAGTGTTAATTTAGATTATAAGATTGATAAAGGGCAAACAATTTAGGGGATTTTTTGTTAAAAAAGTGGTCAGGAAAGTTATTGATTTTATTGAAGTTTTTTAAATGAAAAATCAGGCATCGTTATGCCTGATTGATAACTTAAAAAATCTAGCGGAATCGTTAATCATCACTATAGCCTAAACTTCGTAATGCTCGCTCATCATCTGCCCAGCCTGCTTTGACTTTGACCCAAAGTTCTAGATGGACTTTGTTATCAAAAAATGATTGCATGTCTTTACGGGCTTCAATACCAATTTTTTTGATTTTTTCGCCTTTGTTGCCAATGACCATTTTCTTTTGTCCGTCACGCTCAACTAAGATTAGTCCGTTAATGCGGTACATTCCATTACGTTCATCAACTTTAAATTGTTCAATTTCAACCGTTACTGAATAAGGTAATTCGTCACCTAAAAAACGCATGAGTTTTTCACGAATAATTTCTGACGCCATAAAACGTTGTGAGCGGTCAGTAATGTAATCTTCAGGAAAATGGTGTTCACCTTCTGGTAAGTGTTTTTTGACGATATCTTTGATGATATCAACGCCTTCACCTTTTTCGGCGCTGATTGGTACCACATCAAGGAAGTTAACTTTTTGACTAATTGCTTGAATGTGGGGTAATAATTGCGTTTTGTCAGTGACATTGTCAATTTTATTAATGACTAATAATACTGGGCATTTGCAGTCTTTGAGTTTATTGGCAACCATTTCGTCATCGTCATTCCAATGAGTCCCTTCTACAACAAAGATCACAAGTTCAACATCACCAATCGAGCTACTTGCCGCTCGGTTCATTAGGCGGTTGATGGCTCTTTTTTCTTCAATGTGCAATCCAGGTGTGTCGATATAAATAATTTGGTCGTTATTCTGCGTGTCAATACCGACAATGCGGTGCCTTGTAGTTTGCGCTTTGCGCGAGGTAATCGAAATCTTTTGACCAAGCAGTTGGTTCAATAGTGTTGATTTACCTACGTTTGGTCGCCCCACAATGGCGACAAATCCACAATGTTGTGTTTTTTCTGTCATTTTATACCTAGTTGGTTGAGTGCTTCTTGTGCTGCTATTTGTTCTGCTTTTCGGCGACTTAAACCACGACCTAAATATTCGCGGTTGTCATTATCGATTTTGCACTGAATTAGGAATTCTTGTTCGTGATTATCACCAGTAACTTCAAGAATAAGATAACATGGACGTGGTCGATGAATCCCTTGTAAATATTCTTGTAATCTTGTTTTAGCATCTTTTTGCTTTATACCAGGTTGAATTTGGCTTAAGCGAGTTTGGTACCACGATAAGATTAACTGACGAATTGTGTCGATGTTGCTATCTAAATAAATGGCACCAATAATGGCTTCAACGGCATCAGAAATAATTGATTCGCGACGAAATCCGCCACTTTTTAACTCGCCTTGTCCTAAAATAAGGTGATCGCCTAATTTAAAATCTTTACCAATTTCGGCAAGCATTTGACCACAAACGAGTGTAGCTCGCATTTGGCTTAGGTCGCCTTCGTCTTGTTTGACAAAACGGTGATATAGCTCATCAGCAATGACAAAACTTAAAATAGAATCCCCAAGAAACTCTAAGCGTTCGTTATGCATTTTATTAGCGCTTCGGTGAGTGAGCGCTAATTCAAGTAGCGATAGATCTTGAAACTGATAGCCGATCGATTGTTGAATTTGTGTAAATTTTTTCATAATGATAATTTTTAATGTATTCCACCAATACGACTAAAGCGAATTCCTGTTGGCCACTCATCTGGTTGTTTTTCAAAGCTAATCCAAATTGCAGTTGCTTTACCCACAAAGTTACCTTCAGGTACAAAACCAAAGTATCGACTGTCACCACTGTTGTCACGGTTGTCACCCATCATAAAGTAGTGACCTTGTGGTACAACCCAAGTGGCTATTGGTTGATCTTTTTGGTGGTAATAATAATTTGGATCCTCTTGCGATCCTTGTGTAATCAAAATGTCGTGCGGTTTGTCACCTAGCGTTTCTTGTTGAATGTTCATATTCAATGTTACAACACTATCTGAGTCAATAATACCTTTATCAGCATATTGCTGTAAGGTATAAAAGCTTGGAGAAGTTTTAAACTTTTTGTGAACTTCTTTCCAATTGCTTGTTTTGGGTTCGCTGTAATGCAAGTCAAGTGGCTGTGATTGCTGACCTTTGCAATCGGTATCCGCTGTTTGGCACGCTGGATAAATTACAATTTTCTTTTCTTTAGCCAGATAGACGATTTTATCCCCCGGTAAACCCACTACACGTTTAATCAGATCCATTTGTGGAACATTTGGATGTTTAAACACGGCTACATCACCACGTTTAGGGTGCCCTGTTGGAATGATAACTGTGTTAGTAATAGGATCACGTAAGCCATAAGCGTATTTTTCAACCGCAATAAAGTCACCAATGAGTAACGTTTGCATCATTGACCCTGATGGGATTTGAAACGGTTCATATAAAAATGAGCGGATAAAAAACACGACAAATAAAACTGGGAAAAACGATGCCAAGTTTTCAACCCAAACTTTGGGCTTTCCTACTTGAGCAAGGAGCTTTCCGTCAGCCTCACCATTGCTTTGGGTGCGGATTTCTTCTACTTTACGCTGTCTTGCTGGTTTCCATTTGAATTTTTCTAAAAACCAAAAGATCCCAGTAATAAAAGTTGCGGTTGTTAATATGATGGCAAACATTCCAGCCATTTTTTTTCCTCTTTAAATGAATCTTTTATCAATTCGTTTTAATTCGTTAATCTTTTCCTACATGCAAAATCGCTAAAAATGCTTCTTGTGGTAATTCAACATTACCAACTTGTTTCATGCGTTTTTTACCTTCTTTTTGCTTTTGTAAAAGTTTCTTTTTACGACTCACGTCACCACCATAACATTTAGCTAATACGTTTTTGCGTAGTTGTTTTACGGTTGATCGTGCTATGACGTGATTTCCGATAGCCGCTTGTATGGCAATATCAAATAGTTGACGAGGAATAAGCTCTTTCATCTTTTCGACTAATTCCCGCCCTCGATAAGGTGCATTGTCTTTGTGGGTAATCAAGGCTAATGCATCAACACGTTCACCGTTTATTAATACATCTAATCTTACCATGTCGGCAGCTTGGAATCGTTTAAAGCTGTAATCTAATGAAGCATACCCGCGTGAAGTTGATTTTAGTTTGTCAAAAAAGTCTAATACAACTTCGGTCATTGGAATTTCGTACGTTAAGGCAACTTGGTTTCCATGATAAACCATGTTAGTTTGTACCCCGCGTTTTTCAACACATAATGTGATGACGTTACCTAGATAGGTTTGTGGTACTAAAATATTACATTCAGCAATCGGTTCACGCAGTTCCTGAATATTATTTACCGCTGGTAATTTGGCGGGGCTATCAACATAAATAATGTCATTGGATGTGGTTAGCACTTCATAAACAACCGTTGGTGCAGTAGTTATAAGATCAAGGTTGTATTCACGCTCTAAGCGCTCTTGGATAATTTCCATATGCAGTAGACCAAGAAAACCACAACGGAACCCAAATCCTAATGCCCCTGAATTTTCAGGTTCATAAAATAATGAGGCGTCATTTAGGCTTAATTTGCCTAGCGCATCACGAAAAGCTTCGTAATCGTCAGAACTAGTTGGGAATAACCCAGCATAAACCTGTGGTTTGACCTTTTTAAAGCCAGGTAATGGTTCTTGTGCCGGTGCTTTTGCTAAGGTTAAAGTATCCCCGACTGGGGCACCTAATATATCTTTGATAGCACAAACAACCCAGCCCACTTCGCCACAATGCAGGCATTGTTTATCAACTTGTTTAGGCGTAAATATACCAAGTCGATCAACGTTGTATGTCATGCCTGTACTCATAACTTTAATTTTGTCACCTTTGTTTAATTCACCATTTTTTATGCGAATTAATGAAACAACGCCTAAGTAATTATCAAACCATGAATCAATAATAAGTGCTTGTAATGGTGCGCTTGAGTCGCCTTCTGGTGGAGGAATGTCGTTGACAAGTTGTTCAAGAACATCCGTCACGCCCACACCTGTTTTAGCTGAACAACGAACAGCATTACTTGCGTCGATGCCAACAATGTCTTCGATTTCGGCCGCTACACGCTCTGGTTCGGCTGCGGGTAAATCGATTTTATTTAGTACAGGAACAACTTCAAGATCCATGTCTAAGGCGGTATAGCAGTTTGCTAGTGTTTGTGCTTCAACGCCTTGCCCTGCATCAACAACTAATAATGCGCCTTCACAAGCGGCAAGCGAGCGCGAGACTTCATACGAAAAGTCAACATGGCCGGGAGTGTCGATAAAATTGAGCTGATAGGTTTCGCCATTTTTAGCATGATAATCAAGCGTAACACTTTGAGCTTTTATGGTGATACCTCGCTCACGCTCAAGATCCATTGAGTCGAGCACTTGAGCTTCCATTTCACGATCTGAAAGTCCGCCACAAATTTGAATGATGCGGTCTGAAAGTGTTGATTTACCATGGTCAATATGGGCAATAATCGAAAAATTGCGGATATTTTTATTCATATTAATAATATTATAATGAGTATCTTGGTTATTAATGGTTAACTATCTAAAATGCCTTTGGTTATTACCAACATTGCTAATAATTACATAGTCATAAAGGCGTCATTTTACACATTTATCACTGCTAAGCATAGCGTTATCGAGAAGTTTGCACTTATTTCTGGATAATATTTTGTGCTATACGTTCAAGCGTGGTATGCGGTAAATTACCAATGATGATAATATTTTTATGACCCAAGTTAGTTGAATAGATAGTGCGCCCACCTTGTTGTATAATTTGGTGTGATTGCTTAGCTTGTTCCGAGGAAATATTAACCGTAAATGAAAATACACCATCTGAAAACAATTTAGTTGCAATATCAGAGTTGTAAAAGTTCAGATTATAAGCAGCGATTTCCTTAAATCCTTTAGGTAACCAAGCTAATCGCCATTGGTCAAATGCACTATCTTGCTTTTCGATCGATAATAAAACAGGATAAGTTCGGTTGTTGATATAATCTAGCTGTTTTTTCTTATCAAGATTTTCATCTAACTGGATCACTTTTATCTGATTAATAATGTTGTTATTTTCATCCAATAAATCAACTCTGATCGGCAAATAGGTTTGATCATCAATCCAAATCAGGTAGCTATAACGGTCCTTTTCTTTAGCGATAATTTTTACCTGTTGTGCACTACGATTTGCCGTTCTTGCTTTGCCTAATAAAATAAAATCGTAAACCTCGCTTAAGTCATTAAAATTATTGTAAATCACATCAGGAAAAGCTTCGATAATGCGTGGGCTAGTGATCGAAAACGATGGGCTATCAGGTTGAAAGTAACTCGTTACGCCATTGTGCAAGATGATCTCTTTATCTGGACCTTCAAGATAGCGTAAACAGGCATTAATATCGTTTGTGTCTGCTGCACCTAAATGGCTATATTCAAATGTGGTTGCATACTGATCTTTATCTTCAAATAAGAAGTGGATATGATAATTTTGTGTTTGAGCTGCATAATGCATTTTGTTTAATAGTGTTAAGGCATCATTGGTGTCATTAGCATAAACGGATGCGGAAAAAAACACGAAAAACAGAGTGAAAATAAAATTTCTACTCTGTTTTATAAAATGTAGCACAAAATAATAGGGTAATTTCATTTCGAATTAGTGAGCATTAAGTCTTTTCTGTAATTCGTAATCTTGCACAAGCAATCTAATTTTGTCGTATTGTCGCTTTTCAAGCAGTTGCTGATCGTTTTGCTGATGAATGCCACCTACAGGTGCGATATTAACGCCCACCGGCACAGTGTTTAATGTAGGAGTGCCATTCACATTATCCGTTTGGCTTTGTTGATATTGAACACCAGCAATAATACCGAGTGTGACACACGCCGCAAGTCCAACTTGGCTCACTTTAACAAAAAAGTCTTTAAGGTGAATCCAAATTAGGTTTTCAGCTTTTGGTAGTGCTGTTGCGTTGATATTCGGTTGATCTGTTAGTGGATTGTATAGATCTTCACTCGCAATAGCTTGAGCAATTTGATTAGAGATATCTAATGTTAATGAGCTACTATGCAACTCACCTCGCATTGTATCTCTTACAATATGATAGCGGTGCCAGCATGATTGCAAACTCTCATTATGCGATACTTCATCAACAATATGATCATGAGTGAACTCGCCATCCATAAGTGATGAAAGTTGCTCTTTCTGTTCTATTTGCATAGTAAATACCTTAAATTTATGACTACTTTTATCAATCTGTTTGTAGCCATTAATTGAGTAATGGTTTTAATTTTTCATCTATTGCTTCACGAGCTCTAAAGATACGTGATCGCACTGTTCCAACAGGTGAATCCATAATTTCAGCAATCTCTTCGTAGCTTAAACCATCGATTTCACGCAATGTAATTGCCGTTTTTAAATCATCAGGCAGAGCCTCAATCGCTGCAAATACAGTTTTTTTCACTTCATCTGAAAGTGCTAAATTTTCAGGATTATCAAGATCCCTTAGTGAATCTGCACCTTCGTAACCTTCGGCTTCGCTAGCTTCGATATCTGATGCTGGCGGCCGTCGCCCTTGAGAAGTTAAGTAATTTTTTGCCGTATTAACCGCAATGCGGTACAACCATGTGTAAAAAACGCTTTCACCTTTAAAAAGACTTAATGAGCGATATGCCTTAATAAAGCTTTCTTGCACAACATCAGGGACTTCTGACGCTAATACATAACGAGAAACCAAATGAGCTAATTTGTTTTGATAACGAACCACAAGTAGATTGAATGCGTTTTTGTCTCCATTAACAACGCGATCAACTAATACTTGGTCTGTTACTTGCTCCCCCATTAAAGGCCATTCCTTATTACGTTAATAACTGTCAATCGGCCCAAATTTGTGCTCTCAGACAGTTAGATTCTTAAATTTAAAAAAAGTTCCCATTATTCTAATAGAAATTGAATTATTTTACTTATTAATTGTAAATTTTTATCTTTTTATACTAAAAAACATGCTTCCCTGAAAGTTTTTGGCAGGAATTATAGTTAAATAAGATCATTGTCGATCATTTAATTAAGCGGAATGATCTCTCGATCTCCAGAGTCATTATAAGTGATTTGATAAAATTGTGGTAAATTAAAATTAACGGCACTGCCAGTAGTAAAAGTAAAACGGTCATCAGATAAAACATAAAAATCGTTAATATCTTTTACCATGTTTTCTTTTGATCCATTGCAATTACGGTAAATTTCAACTTGATTATGTTCGTTTAAGATATAAAGATCAAAACCTAAATCAGTATCTTCAAAAAAGAATTGGATGATACCTCGATAAGCAAAACTGTCTATTTCTTTCGGTAGTTCATTAGTTTGATCTAAGATATTTAGCGGTCTGCCTTGTATTTTATTATTTGATACTGCACCATAAAAGTCGATCGCATTTTCAAATTGATGACTAGAAACACCTAATCTTTCAAAAAATAGGTACCAAGAAGATCCCCCTACTCTTAGCGGTTTGACTTGTGTTGAATTATTTTGTGTCGTAGTTAGACGTAAATCAACACATTCATCCATGAGTTTTTTTATTTGCTGTTTGATTTCGTAACTTAGGTGCTCACTATAACAAAAAATGTCAATGGAATTGGGTAGATCGGCATCTTTGTGCATACGATTTAATAATGCTTTTATGGCTTCAAGCACAGACAATGTTCCACTAAAGTGAAGTATGCGAATTTCATTCCACGAATTTCGATAAAGAAGATCAATCGTTCCAACTAAGCTTAGTTCATCTTTACCATAATTAAGTACACTATTGGTAACTTCATCATCTAATTCAATATTAGCAGTTGGATCGTCTTCCAGATTTAAAATGATCGCCAAGTGACGGATTTCACATGGCCCATATAACTGTTCTTCAGTTGCTGCAGGAACATCGATAGGAAAGTAATTTTTTAGATCAGCGATCAATTTATTAATTTTTGCGTTATTACGGTTTTTACCATCCCGATAATAAAATTGGGTAGTATCAGCAATTAAACCGTTAAAATAACACCAACTAACAAGCTTTACTAAATACTTGCTATATTCAAGATATTGATGACCAATAATTGATTGCAACATGGGTTTTTGATTGTAAACATACCATCCCGCTCGATTAATGCGATCTTCTGCCACATGAATAAACGTCAAGGCATCTTCTTGCAAATTGTCGGATATGTTAAGTTTTAATGTTGTTATTTTTCCCGGCAACACTTCAAAAGCAGCATAGAGTTTACGCGTTAAAATCGCAAGATCTTGAGGACTAATTAATGAGTCTAAATTATTACGACGACCAAAATTGAGTAGGTTCCGATAGCCTGTCATCATAGTGTGTAATAAAATTTCATGCATTTCACGAACTTGCTCTATTTTCCAAGTTTGGCAGGCATCTAATTTAGCAATTTGGTGCTCATTCCATCCCCAATCTTTAACTAAATCGCTCAAAATTTTACGGCGCCAAGATGGTGATTGCATAGAGACAGATAGTTTTTCATTCACTTTTAAATAAAAACAGTTGCGAATTAGTTCAAGTCGTTCATAGTCATTAATTTCTATAAGATAGTTACTGATTCGGTCTAACAGCATGTAGTATGAATCTAGATTCATTCCTTGATGTTTTTTACCTTTTTGAATGAATTCCTTCATCTGGTAAGCAATCGGCTTATTTTCGGGATAGATCCATGAATACGCTTCTAATAATAGAGTTTTAAGTACCGCTTTAAAGGGGGAATCGATACTTTTATAAAGCTGCCATAAACTTGCACCAAAATATTCTTGCGCGGATAAGCTAGTTAGTGGACCAAAATCAATCCAGTCATTTCTCTCAATTAAATTAAGATCTACCATAGCTCTAACGCACTGTTCGTATGTGGGATAAGTGACATTATTTATGGTATAGTTATAAGGCACAGCAAACCACAACAAAAGTTTTCCTGCTAATAAATTTGCAGAGCGGTAAAATTCTTCAAGTAATAAAATATGTTGCGCAGAGCCACAATTTTCACCCATTAAACATTCGTGATGTTGTTTAATAAAACGATCGGCATCAACCACAAATAACGTTAACTTGACTTGTAAACTTTCTGCCCATTTTTCGATTAATCGACATTTTTGTTGTAAATTATCTTTTTGCTGATCTGTTAAGTTATTTTCAATACATATCCAAATATCAAGATCAGATTGAACTGATTGCCCAAGAGAGCAAGTACTACCCATCGAATATAAAGCGGAGATCGCTGCTGGTAGTGTTTTTTCGGTTGGCGTTTGGTCTGTAGGTGGAATAAAATTGTATTGGTTTTTCAGTAGTTCATTTGCATCGTCAGATAATTGATAATACGCAATACCAGAAGGTATATGACCTTCTATATATCCGGGTAATTGAGGAGTATGGTAATGAAAAAGTGCCGGAAGTAACAAAAAAACCTGTTGAAATTCAGCTGACATGCCTATAAGCGCACGCTCACGCTTTAAATTGGCAAGATCTTCGAGTTCTTTTTTTAGGTTATTGATATAATATTGCATAGCTTCAATTAGGAAAAACGTGCGTATTAAACTAACGCTTTTATTAAGTTAGCATGTTATTCGTGTAAGGTAAATAGAGCAACAATTTAAATTAAATGCTGGATAAAATTAATTATTATGATCACAATCGAAAGGATAACAAAACAGATTCAAAAATGTACAACTATAAAACGTGTTGATAATAAAGCTGCTGTGCTATTACCGATCGTTCATGTTGATGATCAACTTCAGCTATTGTTTCAAGTCAGATCAAAAAAACTAAAACGACAACCGGGGGATATTTGTTTCCCTGGTGGGCGTGTTGAATTAGCGGATATCAATCCCGAATACACAGCTAAACGCGAAACCGTTGAAGAATTAGGCCTCCCCCTTAATCAAATTAAAATTTTAGGGCAATTACCTAAATTTATTGCCACGTTGGGTATGATGATTTATCCATTCGTAGGTACAATAAATTCACTAGATGATTTGCAACTAAACCATGATGAAGTTGAACAAATTTTTACTGTACCTATTGCATGGTTTATTGACAACCCACCACAACGTGCAACGATGTTTATTGGACATAAACCTGCCGATGACTTTCCTTTTGATATTATTGTCAACCGTTCAGCCAATTGGCAAAAAAGATCTGAACATTCGGTCTATTTTTATCAGTATCAAGATTGGGTTATTTGGGGTTTAACCGCACAATTGATTAATTTATTTATTGAAAATATTTGTGAATAACTGTCATCAATAAAATACTGTTAAAAAAATAGCAAACAAAATCAGTGCTGAATTAACGCCATTTTTAGCAATTAATTTCATTTTAAGCAAATAATGCTAGGCGATTTGCTGTTTCATTAAAAGAGCTTGAGGATTTTTCATAAACATCTTATAACAGTAGCTAGTTGTTTTACTATCTGTTCCTACTAAAACAACTATATCTTAATGCTTTTAACAAGTAGACAAGGATAAAACACTCAGGAGCTTCATAAATTCGAATACTCTCTAAGCGACATCATTAATACATCTGCAAATTAAATAAGCGTTAAACAGTGATTTTCTATTTTAATAATTCAAATTGAAGGGCTATATCATGAAACGTTTTACTAAATCTTCTATTGCTTTAGCTGTATTATTATCTTTACCTATTGCTAATCTTTATGCTGCTCAACCATTAACATCTAAAGAAAGCCGCCATTTAATACCATTGAAAGAAATTTCAGTAACGGGAAATTATCTACAAGCTGATAATGCTGCAGATGATATTTCGCGTGCAGCTGATGAAGCCGGTGCTCAATATTATTATATTACAGCAATGGAAACTCCAGCTAGTGGAACTTCTTCAGATCGTGCTATTGTTTACGCTAATATTTACAAATCTAATGCTCAAATAGCTGTCGAGCAAAATCCAACCACTTATAATGGCGTTGTTTCCTATAACCGCTCAAAAGCCCTTTACTATGTACCATTTGAAGTCGTTAAATTTAAAGGTAATTACAACAACACTTCCGAAATTACTGAAGCGGCAAGTAAATTAGCCGCTGAAAAAAATGCCTATGCGTTTTATATCGATTCTATTTCATCAGTCGGTAGTCAAGACCAAGCCCAAGACATCAATGTTTCATTATATAAACAAGATGCACCTGTGAGGGATTACATCGTTACAACCGCAATACAAGGTCAAGATGCTTACGAAATCAGTAGCGAGGCATTTAAACGCATGACACCATACGATACTATTAGCTTCCATGGTGTCTTTAACGATACTTCTGAAATCAGCGAAGCAGCACAAAAACATGCTGTTGCTAATGGTGCACATTTTTATTATGTAAAAGAAGTATCAAACAACCCAGCAAGTACAGCGCAAACTGTTTTTATCAATTTATATAAATAATAACCCGTTACTCATGATATTCCACGTGTTACATATAGACTGTGCACGTGGAAAGTTATTTTTATACTAGCCTTTCCTTAAATAAAAGCTCCAACTACTTATTATCTAAAATCATCAAAAATAAAAACTTGCATCAATAAGGTTATAACTTATAAAAGTTTTGCTGAGCATAAAAAGCTCTTGACTGTTCAAAAAAAATACGTATTTTAATGGTATAGATTACCTTATGATTTATTTTAGATAACCAAAATTATAAATATAAAACAAAGACTAAGCTATGGGTATAATAGAGCAGTTAGCCAGCCATGTTGATTTGCTTGGCAAAACTAAACCACTTAATCGTTACTCACTTTCTATAGATGGGCTTGAGGTTACAACAGAAATTTCGGTCTTATCACTTGAAGGCAAAGAACAATTAAATCAACCTTGGAAATATACCATCAATTTTACCAGCCAAAATAAACAGATTTTAATTGATTCGGTACTTAGCCAAAAAGCATCATTGACTTTTCATCCCAATTCCTTACCAATTACACTCACCCAAATAAGCTCACTGGATATTGAAGATAAACCCCGCACACTCTATGGGGTGATTACTGAATTTAGTTTTGTCTCAATGAGTGAAGACCAAGCTCACTACCGTGTTGTGCTTGAACCTAGGTTGGCATTACTTGCTAACTATTACCAAAGCGCAATTTTCCAAAATAAAAGTGTGATTGAAGTTGTAGAAGAAATCCTACGTAATCATGATTTTATTGGAATTGATTTTCGAATAGAGTTAAATGAAACCTACCCTGCTCGTGAGTTTATTACCCAATGGCAAGAAAGTGATTTAGCTTTTATCCAACGTTTATTGGCTGATGTTGGTATCTGGTTTTATTTTGAAACGCATCCAAAACATCACCGTGATGTTATTGTCATCAGTGATTATGAACAAGGCTTAAAAAAAGCAAATAATATTGTAATTAAACAGCCAAGTGGTTTAAATGATAGTTACCGACATAGTGTATGGGACTTACAATTTAGCTGTAAAACCAAACCGAATCAGGTTAGTGTTAATGATTACAATTACCGCATTGCAAATAACGGTCTTCATATGACAGACAATAGTCAGCCCAAGGACATAACAACACGAGGCAATGAATATCGTTATGAAGAACACTACAAAACAGAAGGAGATATACGAACTGTTGAAAGCGGTAAATGGTATGCTCGTATCCGCCATCAACAACATATTAGTGAACAATTGATTATTTATGGTGAATGTAATGATTATCAATTAATGCCTGGGCAACATATTATCATTGAAGAATGCCCAATTAAAGATATTAAAGACGGTATTATCATTATATCAATACATTGTCAGGCAGATCGCACACAACCATATCATACACATTTTACAGCTATACCATTTAATGTAATCAAACCTTATCGCCCAGAACCATTACCCTGGCCACAGGCTATTGGAACGTTACCCGCAAGGGTAACAAGCCCTGATAATGACATTTATGGTTATCTCGACACTCAAGGGCGTTACCGTGTTAAATTTAACTTTGACTTAAAAAAATGGAAAAATGGTGAAGAAAGTTTATGGATAAGATTTGCCAAACCCTACGCAGGGAATAATTATGGTTTTCATTTTCCACTGATAGATGGTACCGAAGTTGCTATTGCCTTTATGAACGGCAATCCAGATCGGCCATATATCGCCCATGCTATGCATGACAGTGCTCACCCAGACCATGTTTCGCTCATCAACAAACACCGCAATGTAATTCGAACACCCGCCAATAACAAATTGCGAATGGATGATAAGCGCGGACAAGAGCATATCAAACTTGCCACCGAATACGGTAAAACACAACTCAATCTAGGACATTTAGTTGATAATAAAAAAAGTAAGCGAGGTGAAGGCTTTGAACTACGTACCGATGAGTGGGGGGTAATACGAGCGGGTAAAGGGGTTTATTTAACATCATATAAACGAGAGGGCAACCAAGGTGTTAAAAAAGCCAGTTTAGATGGTGGTGAAACAGCAATATTATTAAAAACAGGTTTGAGTGTATCTAATCGCTTATCTAAACGTTCAGATAGTCACCGTGCGGGTAAATTGGAGGGCTCTGATAGCTTTAATTTGTTTGTAAGTTATACCGCAACAAAAATTGATGATAATTTATCATTTACTCAGCCAAGTATGGTGTTATCTAGTCCCAAAGGTATAGCGGCAGTCACTCCTGATAGTATTTATCAATTTGCTGAACAGAATATTTTGCTAACTAGCAAACATGATACAAATATTGCCGCCAATAATTCAGTGCATGTTAGCGCAACTAAAGATTATTCTGTTTTTGCCAAAGAAAATATTAAATTATTTAGCGGTGAAGCTAAAGTCCAGCTGCAAGCCCATAATGGCGATATAGAGGTAATAGCCGATAAATCACTCAAAATAGTCAGCAATGACGATAAAATTAATATTAATGCCAAAAAAGAAATAACCATTGCGTGTGGTGGTGCTTATATCCGTATTGCTGATGGCAATATTGAACTTTATGCACCAGGTATAATTAAACATGGCGCACAAGCCTTTCCATACTCTGGTCCACAAAAAATGTTACCAACACTTTATTCATTCCCAAAACAGCAACCACAAGCACCTTACGTTAAACAATTTATATTGGTTGAAGAGGGAACCGGCAAACCGATTATTAATAGAGAATATCAAATCGTAAATAAAGATAATCAAGTAATTGCCGAAGGCAAAACCGATGCACAAGGTAAAGCGCAAATTGTAACATCAGGATATGAAGAAGATAACGTTATTTTTAAATATAAATAATGGAGAAAATATTTATGAGTGATTGGGGCGACTTAGCTACTGCTATTATGGGGAATACTGTTCTTTATGATCCTAATAATCCTTGTACTTCGTATAAATATGTAAAAGCAGGTTATAGAGAACTTGATTGGATTCGGATATGTAGAATTCCATTAGCTCTTTTTGGGAAAGATGGTGCTTTTCCTGGTCATTATTGGATTGAAATTATCCATGATAATGAAGATATTATTGATAAACATATAAAGGTAGCCAGAGAAAAATATAAAACCGAAGCAGAAATCATTAATTTGGGAAATGTTAAATCGGCTAATGGTTTTAGAGAAAGTTATGGATGGTATCCTGCAAGATTTCCTTTTACAATAACTCTTAATACAGATCCTATGATAGCCGCTCATGCTCCTTTTCAGTCGTTTGATATTAAAGAAGCCGGAACGTTAAATGGTGATTCAAAAGGAAGACGAGAACAAGACGAATCCAAACGTCTTAACCATATAACAAAACGCGAAGCTGGAAGGAAAACAATGAATAATAACTTGTCTATTTACGCTTTTGATCCTCATCAATGTTCACGATTTCATAAAGGTGAAATAAAAATGATGTCACACCCTTATTTACTTCCCAATGATAATAGAACGAAAGAAGACATTATTGAAGAAATTAGAAAATTTGCAAACTCATTTTACGATAAATATTCAAAAGAGTGGAGTTGGTATAATGATGGCTATAATGAAGTCAATTGTCACACCTTTCTATTTTTATTATTAGGTCATGTTGGTCTAGCCGATCCAATTATTGCTGAAGATAAAGATGAACATTTTAAAAAATATTTTAAAAATATCAAAAAAAGGAAAAAAGAAAAACCTATTTATTTTCAAATATTAACCAAACTAGAGGATATTTCGAAAAAAATCAAAGAAAATTATGAGTATAAAGTTGCTTGTTAAGTATGAAAAATAAAGGCGTCACTGATGAGAAAAAAATTTCTAAAATTAATTTACCTTTTTATTTTATTACCAAATGTATTTTATTCGAATTTAGGACTAACAATGCAAAAAGAAAATTTATCCGATGATATCATCATTAACCAATTAAAAGCACAAGGAATTCAGCCCCATATCACATACATTCACTCTGATTATAATTATAGTAAATACAAAAATTTTCCAACACAGCCATTTATCACTTTGGCTGAAGCAGAAAAAATAAACCCCAACTCTTCTGATAATATAATTCAATTTATTGAATTGGATGATAATTATCAATATAAAAGTATTCTCGAAAAAGACAGAGATTTAATTGATATTTTATTTCCCACCGCAATGTTTGATGGATATCCGGATGGTGAACACTTTTTTACCTTGGACGAAAAGCATCAACTTCATCACTTAAACTCGGCTGAAGAAGCATTAGCACAAGACTGTTATCTAAAGATAATCATCCAACAAGGTAAAGTGGTAAAAATGCAAAAACGTCCTTTGACTTTTATAAGAAAAACGATATTTACATATTGGCCAAATGGTAATATACAAACAGATATTAGTGAAAAACTCGATTTAAATAATAAGCCACTTGTTCGCTACGAAATTGAAAATGATCAAACTGGCAAGCGAATTAAAATGTTAGAACATAACCTAGTGACAAATTATAAAGCGGTTATGACTTATTTATATACAAACGATGTTTATTCAATCATGGATATTTTTAATGAAAAGGGGGTTAAGGTTAATCGTACCATTACCCATGATAAAACAGGTAATGTTGAAAGCCAATATTTAGATGAATCAGGGAATATTGTAAAAACCACAAATTCTAAACCAGAAATTTTCTATGATCAGGATTTACCTCAACCCGCTATTTATCAATCTATTCCTATGGATTTTAAAAGGGCACATCATTTTCATATAAGTAATTTCATTCAACAAATGGCATTTAATAAAGATACCACACTAGCAGATCAAGAAGCCATCACTCGAGCCAAATTTTTAGGTATAAAACCGAACAGTAGTTATTACCACCCAACTCCATTTCCAAAATGGGCGGAAGAACGTTATAAAAATTACCCACATCAATTTGCAATGAGCTTATCTGAAGCTGAATTTCAGTATCCTAAAGAAGAGTATGTAGATTTAGTTAAAGTAACAGTAGGTGATAATTATCAATATCAAACAATTTCAATGGAAAAATGGCAACAAGTTCCGTTATCACTGCCTTTAGAACAATTCAAATCGTTAGAAAATGGTTCCTATTTTTTTAGCTTAGATGATAAAGGTCAATTAATCCCATTAGATGGCATTGAACAAGCTATTTCATTGCCTAGATACGTTCGAGTAGAAAAAGTAATGGGGAAAATTGATTCAATACTACAAAAAACGAGGATACAAAAGACGTTACAGCAGTATGAATATAAAGATAACAATCAAATGATTAAACAAATATTGAAAGTATTAGAAAGCCCTGTTATGCCATCAATAACCATAGAAACGATCTATGATGATATTGGTTTATATACAGTGTCGCAAACAATCAAAGATAATGAAAATAGAAAAATCGCAGTTTTTAGTAAAGTTCAGAAAGATAGGATTTATGGCGTAATAGAACGTTTTACCCCTGATGGTGTAAAAACCAATCATATTATTCGCTATTACGGTTATTATAGTGATGGTGTTGAAAATCAATATCTGGATGAAGAAGGCAATATCAAATTTACAACAAGCCATATTAAAAATAAAAATAATCCTCAACTTTACGATATGTTACCAGTTTATTCTGATGAATTTATTGGGCTAATGTTCAACAAATTTTTAGATAATAAATGAGTATCAATAAAAGATTAACAGCCATTTATTTTTGCAAAATGTGAGGTATTATTTTTGACATTATTTAGAACAAAGGTAAACAAATAATAAAGCTCAGAAATATATGTAATATATTTATAAGGAGTAAAAATGGGTTTTGAGACTTGGACGCCACCTCCTGGTTGGGTTGATGTAGTTGGAAGAACGGTTGCTGATTCACAAGATAATCTACGCAAACAAATTGTTATAGCTGGTCTTAAAGAGTTAACACGGATCCGAATTTGTCGCCTTCCAACCCTAATACTTGGTGGACGTATAGAATGGGATACAGAAACAGCGCCTGGTCACTATTGGATTGAAATAATTAATGATTTAAGCAAAATGGATGGCAGCGAAGGATTTATTGAAAGTTATGGGTGGTATCCAAAAGAACCCGCAACTTTCTTAAAAAATTTTACCGCTGATGGCTGTTTAAATAGTGATTGTAAATATTTTCGGGATAAGGATAGAAAAGGCGAAGGAGAAGGAGAGCCTAATGAAGCAGGCAGAGCAATTATTAAAGAAGAAGATAAAATTTATTCTTTATATCCTTTTGATCCCCATCATAATGGAAGATATACTATCCCTAATAGTGATAAAGGTGAAGTTAATCATCCTTATCTTTTTGTCAATGATCCTCGAACCGAAGAAGACGTCATTGAAGAGATAAGAAACTTTGCAATAAGTCATATTTCTGAAGAAGAAAATAAAGCAGTAAAAAAATGGTCTTATGCATTTGAGCGTTACACAGAATATAACTGTCATACTTTTCTATTTAATTTATTATATGAGGCAAATTTGGCAGATAGATATATTTTAAAAGATGTACATTTTATGAGGTTTTTAGCCTCAGCTAGTGATCACAAAGATGAATATCGATATACTACTGATTATCATGGACATGTAATTAAATTAAAAAACCCAGGAAGTATCAGAAAACAAGCTAATGAAATTTATAAAAAAATGAAGCAAGTTAATGATAATGCAAAAAAATTAGCTGATATACTGAAAGCATAATATATAAAAAATAATATCTATGAAAAAAAAATTAACATTAACCTTAATAATGATGCCATTATTAATCTATGTATTAGGAGCAATTATGACTGGCTTAATCAATCCATTAGATGTTGCTAAATGCATTAAAGTTCGCACAATGGGGATTAAACCTCACGTGCCTTATTATGGCTCGACCAGAATAATACTCAATCATTACCGAATGCCTACCAATTATCCTGATTTTGCCCCAATTTCCCTTGAAGAAGCTGAAAATGCGCCCTATCGCGTTCAATCTCCGTTTAGTACTAAACTTAAAATCAATGAAGTTGGTGATAATTATCAATTTAAAGAGCGTTGGAGTTATAAACGTAAACCACAATATATTTTACTTAATGAGCGGCAATTAAACAGTTTAAAAGATCTTGAAAATGGCACTCACTTTTTTATTTTAGATACGCATTTACAACTGCAACCGATCACCATTGAACAAGCAATTACATTACCCAATTATATTAAAGTAACAAGAGAAATGGGCAAAATTATTGCTATTGAAAAAAAACCTTTGCTTTCGATTTGTAAATGGGAATATGGCTACTGGCCCCATAGCGCTAATATGCGTTATTTAAGATTTTTTATCTATGCAATGGATAAAAAAACACTATTACAATCTCGTTATGTGGAATATGACGAAGAAGGTAATGATTTAATGGTCATAAGAAAAGATCAAAATAATAAACTAATAAGTGTGGAAAAATATTATCCCAAAGGAAGTCAATATTATTCTGAAACCACGTTATTTAATGAACAAGGTGATAAAACAGCTATCTTTTATACCCCTAGTTCTGGGAACAGCAAAATTGTTCATCTTGATAAACAAGGAAATATAACTGACGTAACATATGGCAGTGTTCCATATCATAGAATTCCAGACTTTCCTGAGGAAGAACGCTATAAAAATCTTACAATTGATACTAGTAAAGAGTACAAAGCCGTTGATAGATTAGAATCTGAAAAATAGATTTTTGACTAAATTTTAGAAATTATATGTGCTATTTCTTAATAAATTATCAAAGTCAAAGGAAATAAAATCATGAAAGGGGTAATTAGATTAGGCGATTTAACTAACCACGGAGGTAAAGTTATTTCTGCTTCATCAAAACTTGTCGTATTTAATAAAGGTGTTGCGCGTGTTGGTGATATGGTCAGTTGCCCAATCAAAAATCATGGTGTTAATCCTATAATTGAAGGAGATCCTCAATTTATAGAAGACGGTAAACAAGTTGCTTTTCATGGACATAGATCAGCATGTGGCTGTACACTAATTTCATCACTAACTAATTTTGGTAAAAATAATTAATGGCTATCGATTTAACTTCGCTTCCACAACCAATAATTCTAAAAAAAGGGCTATCTCGCCTATTTTGGTTTATTGCATTAATTGTATTTATTGCTATTGGCTTATTTTTTACCTGCATGAAGCAACTCAATAGTAATTTAACACTGGAACATCTAATGATTGGTATTAGTTTTTCAGTTTTAAGTTGGTTGATATTATTATCCATATGGTTTTTTGTTCAAGGGTGTAAAAAAGGCTATGCTGAAACTTGGAATCAATTAAGAGAAGAACGGAAACAACAGCTCATTGAGTATGGTCAAAGACCGTTGTATGTTATTTTTCACCACTTGATATCTGAATTTGGTGATGATAATCATGCTCAGGCGCTTGTTGGTGGTCTAATGTCACTTGAAACAAGAACAACTAACTTGTCAAATTATTATGAAAATCCAATTTTTTATTCAAAATTTCTATTTAATGATTTAAAACCTGACGATTTTAATCAAAAACTAGATAAGTTATTTGATAAGTTACATAAGACTTTATCAATTTTAAACGATAACACTTTTAATGGCGTTCAAAAACATATTCGCTTATTTATTGATGTCCCCATATTAACCGAAGATATTAAAAAAATTTGGGAGCATAAGCTAGGGAATACAAACTTATTTGATTCTTGGCAGGTTATTGACGCAAAACAGAGTACTATTTTTTTAGATGACTGGTTAGATGATTTTGCAAATGATGATTATTTATTGTGTTGTATTAGTTTGCATTTATTTGAAAAAACTGCAGCGTATAGTGCTGAGGCTATGACAAGTATGATTTTTTTAGGTAAAAATCTTATTAATAAACAAAATACTATTCAATATATACAAAAAAGAAAATCGGTGGTAGTTGCCTTGCATCGAACAGAAGAAGGTGAAAAACTTGAGCATGTTCTTGAGCATGCTGAATTATGGGGAAAATTAGATAATAATGAAAATAATAAAACTCAGTTAGGCGCTATTTGGCTATCGCAATTATCACCAGAAACTAACGTCAATGTTTTATCACGATATATTGATAAGCGGTGTTCAATTAAAAATATTTATAATGTTGATTCAGCATTCGGTAAATGCGGTGAGTGTGATTATTGGGTTGCATTAGCTTTAGCTATCGAGTATGCCTCTCAGATTGACAATAAACAAATGGTTATTGGTGAAAAAAATGCATGTTTTAATGCTACCATTTTAGATAAAATAAAATTTGAGATAGAAAAGGACACATAATGGGAAGACTGATGCTTGGTTGGACATTTCTTTGTTATATTATAGCAATGTGTTGTGTAGCATTCGTTTGGCTTTGCGATAATACACAGCTAATGACTGCACGCATAAAAGTGGAGTATTCTTTCAAAATATTATTTGTAAGTATGCTATTTACCTTATTTGCCATCGTAATAAAATTGATTATTAATTTTATCGTTGAAGATATATTTAAAGACGAAGAAGGAGACTATTTTGTGAAAAAACTGAAATAAAAATCTTTTATCCTATAAAAAACATATAAAAACTTCGAAGCTGTCCTTATTGAAATAAATTTAATTAAAAATATAACTACCTGCACCAAGTAATGCATAATAATTTAATTGTAAATTTCCCAAACTTAGTACACAACTCACGTAGAAAATTAAGCTGCTTGTTTTAGTGTTTTATACTCAATCGGTGTCATGTTATTTAATGCCTCATGCGGTCTTTCGGTGTTATAAATCGTTAACCATTCTTCGGTTATTCTCCTTACCTGTTCCAGATTATTAAAAAGATATAAATCCAATACCTCTGTACGGTACGAACGGTTAAATCGTTCAATATAGCCATTTTGATAAGGGCTACCGTGTAACTATCTTATTGAAAATTTTATTTTTGGAGTTTTTTACTGCTGTCTTTTTGATTAAAACGCAACAGTATTTAATATAATTTTTTTGGCTGGGGTACCAGGATTCGAACCTGGGCATGGCGGGATCAAAACCCGCTGCCTTACCGCTTGGCTATACCCCAATTGAAGGAGGTGATATCTGGTACGAGTAGTGGGATTTGAACTCGCACACCTTCCGGAACTAGAATCTGAACCTAGTGCGTCTACCCATTCCTCTATACCCGTTTAGGATAATCGAAAAAATAAATTGCAAAAGCAATAGTAGACTGAATAATCAGATATCAAAAAATTAAGCAGTTGGAATGGCTGGGGTACCAGGATTCGAACCTGGGCGTGGCGGGATCAAAACCCGCTGCCTTACCGCTTGGCTATACCCCAATAAAGAAGACACTAAAATTAAATGGTGCGGGTGGAGAGACTTGAACTCACACACCTTGCGGCGCCAGAACCTAAATCTGGTGCGTCTACCAATTTCGCCACACCCGCACTGAATACTTCCGGTAAAAGTACTACCTAATCTTAATGGTGGCTACGACGGGATTCGAACCTGTGACCCCATCATTATGAGTGATGTGCTCTAACCAACTGAGCTACGTAGCCATTCATTCGCAACGTCATAACCAACACTGCGAGGCGCATTATGCTTGTATTACGCCAAATCGTCAACCCTTTTTTTTAGATATTTTGAAAAAAATTGACGACTGATTAAGATGCAATCAAATCCAGTTTAATAACGCTTCAATTCGCCTTTTTTGTAGTTCAAAATGAATTTGCTTTCCTGTGTAACCTTCCACAATAATGTGTTGTACATTGACATTATTGGCAATCTTATAAGCTTCTTTTAGGTAATTTGCTTGTACAAATTCAGGCGTTTTGGCAAACGATTGACTTGCTGTAATGAGTTGCTCAAGGTGTGAAGGGTTACGCCAAACATCGATACTATTTAGTAAAGACACAATTTGCTCAGCGGTGAGCATGTGTATATGCTCAAAATCATGACGATATTGCTGAACCATAACGGCAATTTTAGTGTAATTATTAGGTGCTTTGATTTTTTTACATAGGGCTTCAACCACTGGCTTGCTAGGTAACTGAGCACACAACACGGCAAATCGGATGGTTAAATCATCAGTTAATAAAGCAGATTGTTTTAGTGCATCAACTATATTGGTTGATAACTCTAATGAGGGAAAGAGTAATGTCAACGCACCGCATTGTTCAAGCACTTGAAAGTAGATTTGTGGATTTTTTGCTGATAATGCTTTTTCAGTTTCCTTCCATACACGTTCGGCAGTTAGATAGCTAATTTCACCCGCTATTACCATTTGTTTCATTAGCGCTAAGGTTTGTGGTGC
Source organism: Gilliamella sp. Pas-s27 (assembly GCF_009795865.1). Lineage (NCBI taxonomy): Bacteria > Pseudomonadati > Pseudomonadota > Gammaproteobacteria > Orbales > Orbaceae > Gilliamella > Gilliamella sp. Pas-s27. Next base: position 213,225 of record NZ_WTEW01000001.1, on the reverse strand, counting down.
TACCTTAAAACCAAGCTGATAAAAACGTGCTGCAAAGCGAGCAACACGCAAAATACGCAATGGATCTTCACGAAAAGCAGGTGATACATGGCGTAAAATCTTATGTTTAATATCATCCACACCATGATAAGGATCGACAATATTGCCATTTTCATCCATGGCAATAGCGTTAATGGTTAAATCCCGACGAATGAGGTCTTGTTCTAATGTAATTTCTTTACCAAAATCACAAATAAATCCAGTATAGCCTTTACCTGATTTGCGCTCAGTTCGAGCTAATGCGTATTCTTCTTTTGTTATAGGATGCAAAAACACGGGGAAGTCTTTACCTACTTGTTGATACCCTAAAGCCAAAAGTTCTTCAGGCGTAGCACCAACAACAACCCAGTCATGGTCAGAAACGGGCAGATGTAACAATCTATCACGTACACTTCCGCCTACAAGATAGATTTTTCTCATCTATCGCATCCAACGGTCTTTTTTGCGTCGGCTAGGTATAATACTTGGTAATATCAATCCTAAAATAAGTCCTCCTCCGGCAACAAGTCCGCCATAGGTAAACCAAGTTACAATAAGATCACGGCGTTTATCGTCCACTTGATTTAACATCGATTCAATTTGTGAGTCCTGCTCTTTAACTTGTTGTTCTAAAACTGCATTTTTATTTTGCAGTGTTGCTATTGATTCTTCTGCCAGTTTTAGTTTTTGAACATAGTCGCTCACCAATTTTTGTTGATTTGCTTCGGCGTTATCTACTTTGTCTTGATATTCGGCAAGTTTCGCTTCTAATGATGGAAAGCGTTCTTTATAACTTGGTTGTTCATTGAGTTTATTTGTTTCAATCCAAGCTGTACGTCCATTATTGAGTTGAATTCGGGTATACTTACCATCTGTACTTTTTTCAAGCTCGACAACTTTTTCTCCCGCTTTAACAGCATTAGAAAACGCATATTGCGAACCAGGTCCTCGACGCAAATAAATATCGACATTATCAGTCACATATTTGTCTACAGCATACGTATCAAAAGCCATTGTAAAAAACGAAAGAACCGCAATAATATTTTGTTTTTTCATTATATTTCCAATAATATAGCCCATAAACAAGTACATAATAACATAAATAAACAGCAATTCGCATAATCATTTTATAGCAAACCATTTTGAAAACCAAAAATGAAATCGATTACATCTTCATGAGATCTTAATCACAAAATATGAAATTAAAGGTATTATTTTATACAAAATATGATTATTTTATAAAATATAGGAATTATAACTTTGGAGCCGCTATGAATTATCGTATTAACAATAATAATATTGATGTTTTTTTTCGCACTGAACCTTATGCTGAACTATGCTATTTTGGTAAACGTTTACAAAACTCTCAACTCGAAATGGTCGATATGTTGATGCCTGCTGTGCCTAATTCTCGTATAGATGTCAATGTACCCTTCACTCTTTGCCCTGAAGAAGGCTTAGGTAATTTTAGTACACCAGGGCTTGAAGGACATAGAGAGGGTAAAGATTGGTCCCCAGTTTTTGCTACCAAAGAAGTTATCAAAAATGATAATGATATAACGATCATTAGCGAAGACGTTATCGCTAAACTGCGCTTAACTAGTCATTTTATTTTAGATAAAAGTGGTGTACTACAATGTCAAAATACCTTAACTAATTTAGGTGATGAACCATACCAAGTTAATCGCCTTGCTGTGACATTACCTATTACTGAACGAGCCCAAGAATTAATGTCATTTAGTGGGCGTTGGATTAAGGAATTCTTTCCTCATCGAACAAAAATCTCACATTGCGGTTATTTACAAGAAAATCGCCGCGGTCGAACATCTCACGAGTATTTCCCAGGAATGATGGTTGGAACTGAAGGCTTTAAGGAACAAACGGGTGAAGTTTGGGGATTCCATTTAGGTTGGAGTGGTAACCATCGTATTCAAGTTGCGGTTAAAAGTAATGGTAAGCGCTTTATTCAAGCCGAAGCACTTTATCTTGCCGGTGAAATTTTACTAGCTAAGGATGAATCTTTAACAACACCTTGGTTATACGCAACCTACAGTGATGAAGGGTTGAACAAAATGAGCCAACATTTTCATCAATATTTACGTAACAATATTATTAAATTCTGTAATAATAGACCTAGGCCCGTCCATCTTAATACATGGGAAGGTATCTTTTTTGACCACAATCCTAGTTACATTATGGAAATGGCAACTAAAGCCGCTCAAATTGGTGTTGAACGCTTTATTATTGATGATGGTTGGTTTGGTAAGCGTGATGATGATTATCAAGGATTAGGCGATTGGTATTTAGATAGACGCAAATATCCCAATGGTTTAGAACCTGTGATTAAGCATGTTAAAGATCTTGGAATGGAATTCGGTATTTGGGTTGAGCCAGAGATGATTAATAAAAATTCAGATCTTTATCGTACTCATCCTGATTGGTTGCTTGAGCTACCAGGTTATCAACAACCAGAAGGTCGCCATCAGTATTTGCTTGATTTACAAAATCCTGCTGTATTTGAATACCTACTTGAAAGACTAACGTGGTTACTTGGTAGCCATGATATTGATTATATAAAATGGGATATGAATCGAGAAATCGTACAACCTGGACATGGAGGAAATCCTGCTATTGTTGGGCAAACAAAATCACTTTATCGATTACTTGATATTTTGCAAGAAAGATTCCCTAATGTTGAGATTGAATCTTGTTCATCAGGTGGTGGGCGTATTGATTACGAAATTTTAAAACGTACCCAACGTTTTTGGACTTCCGATTCTAACGATGCATTAGATAGACAAATAATTCAACGTGGTATGAGTTACTTTTTTCCTCCAGAAGTAATGGGAGCGCATATTGGTGGAAAATTATGCCATACCACATTTCGTGAACTACATATGAATTTACGTGGTCTAACCGCTTTATTTGGACATATGGGAGTTGAACTCGATCCCGTAAAAGAGTCTGAGGAAGAACAAAAAGGCTTTACACATTATATTTGTTTACATAAGCAATTGCGTTCTTTATTGCATAGTGGTAACACCATACGATTAGATGTTGATGATAGCTCTGCAATGCAAAGTTATGGTGTTGTAAGTCAAGACAAAAAAGAAGCTGCATTTATCATTACACAACTCACATTACCAACCTATGCGTTAAGCGGCAATTTGCGATTGGCAGGTTTGTTAGCTGATAAGCAATACCAAATTGAGGTGCTTGATATGCCTGATAATATTGATCCTAAAATAAATAGTCATGTTATGAAAGTATTACCACAATGGATGAAAGATAAAACAACGCTATCTGGTGATTGGTTAATGAATATAGGATTACCATTACCAGTACTTGATCCTGCAACAGCAATGTTAATAAAGTTAACCGCTAAATAATATTATTAATTTATTATATTATCACTTAGCAACAAATAGGGAATTAGCAAAAATCGCTAATTCCCTATTTGTATTTTTATATAAGAGTACAGCAAATTAATCTGCTCAAGAATACAAACAAAATAGTTAACTTTCGCTTTATGCATCTTTTTTGTATTATATTTTAGGTGATATATAAAACAATATATTAGCAGTAATTAATTAAAAGGTTTTTTATGACAACAATAAAAGATGTTGCACGTTTAGCTAAAGTTTCGGTTGCAACCGTATCTCGCGTTATAAATAACGCAAATAATGTACGAGATAATACCCGAGATACCGTAAAAAATGCTATGGAAAAACTAAACTACTATCCTGATGCCAATGCCCGAGCTTTGTCGCAACAAAACTCAAATACTATTGGTATTGTCGTAGCTGATGTTTCAGATCCATTTTTTGGTGCTATGGTTAGTACCGTTGAAAAAGTTGCCTCTCGAAAAGGGCATTTTTTGTTGATTGGTAATGGTTATCATAATGAGCAACAAGAATATAATGCCATTACTCAATTAATTGAACATCGTTGTTCATCATTAGTTGTACACGCAAAAATGATTCCCGACAACACTCTTAAAAAATTAATGTTACAAGTACCGGGAATGGTTTTGATAAACCGAATCATAGAAGGTTTTGAAAAACGCTGCATTGCCCTTGATGACCGTTATGGTGCTTATCTTGCGGTCAAACATCTAATTCAACATGGACATACTAAAATTGGTTATTTATGTTCAAATCATAATATATCTGATTCTTCTGATCGTTTACAAGGCTATAAAGATGCTTTATTAGAGCATAATATAGATATTAATGAAAACTTAATCGCTATTGGTTTGCCAAATGAAATGGGCGGTGAACAAGCAATGATGTCTTTACTTGAACGAAACTGTCATATAACTGCAATTGCTTGTTATAACGATTCAATGGCAGCTGGTGCAATGTCTGTGCTTTATGATAATGATATTAACATTCCAAGCGATATTTCTATCATCGGTTTTGATGATCTTATTTTATCACGTTATTTACATCCTAAATTAACTACTATTCGTTACCCATTACAGACAATGGCTGAACAAGCAGCTGAATTAGCACTAAAGCTTTCTAAAGGAGGAAATATTCCAACAAATTTGATTAATGTTTATACACCAACCTTAACTAAACGTTATTCGGTAACTATGATTAATAAATAGCTAAAATAAAGTAGATGTATATCGGAAAGCAGTTCATATTGTGCATCTGAACTATATAATAAATAATTGGCATTATTTTATATTTAGAATATAGTTCAGATGATAAATTTTATATCTACAACCTTATACTCAAAACCAAACTTCTGTTTGTACGCCGAAGCTAATTTGATGATCTTTACCATTAAAATAAAATTTACTAATATCATTTTGTAACGCTTCTATATAAGAAACATAGAACCGAATATCTGGTCTTGAAGATAAAATACTTTTCCCTACTTTAAATGAATGATAAAGCGTAGTTTTATACCCTTCTTCAACATAAGTTTTACTTTTGACTTTATTTTTTTGTCTAAAATAACCTAATTCAACACCACTTTGATTGTAAGTATCCCATATATAAGCAGGTCTTATTGCTGATTTAAAACTTTTGAAATCGCTGTGAGGAAGATTAAGATCATAAGAATAAACATCATTTCCTGAAGTTAACGCTAAAGCATGAGCAACAATAATATTATCGCTTAAATAGGCTTCTCCTTCTGATACTAGACGATAAGCTTTACCTCCAGTATGGAGACCAATATAATCATTATCCGAATTACTGGCAAACTCTGGGTTATTGGTATTAATGTTAGCCAACTGAGAAGCAACAGAATTGGTTGCTGTCTGTAATGTAAACTGATTAAATCCGCCAAAAAACTCATTTTGACGCAAGACAAAGCTACCAAGCCAAGCATTTTTAATAGATACACTATTTTGGATTTTGGATTTATTCGGTGCTGAGTAACGAGCATTCACACCAAACGTTGCATTTCGCCATAATGGAATATCACGATAGCGAATTTCTAGTTGGTTTAAATCAACTTCTTCTTTTTTATATTGAGTAAATTTATTTCCATTACTATCATTTTTAATTATTTCTTTTTTATTTTTTACATTTACATCTGCTCTAACTAGAGCTAAATCAAAAGTACCAATACCGATATTTAAATTTTCGATACCAATCCCCCCACCCGCTGGCGTTTTTTGTGTTTTCCAATCAAGCATTTGTATTTCATTATAAGGTAAAGAATGTTTACCAACCCATAATTTTACATCAGGAAAACTCGGTACAAACCCTTTGGTCTCTAAATAAATATCTGAAAATTGCATAATATTATCATCTTGCGTATTAAATAACCCTGCAGCTTTATTTGTTGCCACGTTTCCATCAATCATAACAATTGCATCAACTCGCCTTCCATCTTGGTCATAAACTTTTTGTTTAAAGATAAGATCATACCAACCACCATATTCATTGCCAAATCGACCTAATGCACCTTCAGCGTAATTTTTAGGTTTACCATTACTTGAAGTTGACCAACCACCACGAAAGTAGCCGTTATAAGAAAACCCTATTTCATCTTTAATATAGTCTTTAAACTCAGCCAATGTAAATGATGTCTTTTCTGAATTATTTTCATCTCTTACAGTATCTGTTTTTGGTGTGTTAACTAGTACAATTTGATTATTACTTGCGTGTACAGGATTAGTTGGTAGATGTTGCTTTGTAATTGTTGCTTTTTGACTATTTTTAAGTGTTTTTTTCTGATTATTTATAACAACTTGTTGTTGCAGATGACTATTCAATTTAGCAAGCTGTTTATTAGACTCTATTACTTGTTTTTTCAAATCATTAGACTCTTGGCTAAGTGCTAATAACTTTTGTTCTAATAACGCTATTCTTGCTTCTAACTCATCTTGAGTTGCTGCCATAACACTTGGTAAATAACATAAGCCTAGTATAGTTATTAAAACAATTCTTTTTGGCTTGATTTTACATACTATTTTTTTTTGAAGTTTTCATTTTTCCCTACCTAATTGTTTTAAAAAATACATAAAAATTTTTTAAATTCGAGACAAAAAAAAACCTAAAGAATGGCCACAGCTATTCTTTAGGTTTTGCCCGCTATAAGTCGGTAACAATCCAATACCTTTTAATAGGCACTTTCAATATAACCAATAAAAAGAACTATTCAAAAGCTAAATGCTAATATTGTGATTAATATCACATTAAAAATTCTAATTTTGTATACAACATTAGCGAATATATTTCCTCCACACAATTTTTAATCAATAAAATCTAATAAAACTAGATTTAACATTTTATGTATACGATTACATAAATGTTAACAAGATCACCGTATTTAGTCGCAGACCACCTATAATAATTAATAACTGGTTGATAGTAACAATAATCAAGGCAAAACGGAGAACATATGAATCCTTCTTTTAATGACATTATAAGTCGACACGATTGGAATAATTTATCTGTATTAAGTATTAATAAACTTAATACTCACCCCAAATTTAATAGTTGGAGAAATAAACAACAAGCTAATAATAATAGTAATTCAGATTCAATAATATCGCTAAATGGTAATTGGTTTTTTAGCTATTTTTCAAACCCAAAACAAGTACCAGAATCATGGTTAACAAAGGAACTTGATACAAAAACAATTCCAGTACCATCCAACTGGCAGTTACAAAACTATGATGCACCAGTTTATACCAATATCCGTTACCCTTTCCCTTATAATCCTCCTTATGTACCAGAAGAAAACCCAACAGGATGTTATTCTCGATACATAAATATTACTAAAGAATGGCTTGCTAAAGGTGATACACGGATTATATTTGATGGAGTTAGTTCTGCTTTTCATCTTTGGTGTAATGAGCGATGGATTGGATATTCGCAAGATAGTAGAATTCCTGCAGAATTTGATCTAACTCCGTTTTTGAAAGTTGGTAAAAACCGCATAGCTGTATTAGTTCTAAAATGGTGTGATGGTAGTTATCTTGAAGATCAAGATATGTGGCGGTTAAGCGGTATCTTTCGTAGTGTTTCGTTATTAAATAAACCTAAATCACACTTACGTGATATTCACATTGACACCTTACTTGATGCTTGTTATCAAAATGCCACTTTATCGCTACAAGTTGATGTTCAACATGATGGAAATATAGATTTATTAAATGTCGGTGTTGAATTGTGGCAACAAGATAAATTGGTTGTCGATCATATGCAATCAATCGGCCTACCTTTTGTTGACGAAAAAGGAGGATACTCTGACCGTTTACATTGCCAAATACCAGTCACTAAACCACAATTATGGAGCGCTGAAACACCAAATCTTTACCGAATTGTGGTTAGTTTATATCACAAGAAAACAGGATTAATTGAATCAGAAGCGTATAACGTTGGATTTAGAAATGTTGAAATAAAACATGGACAACTATGCTTAAATGGTAAACCACTATTAATAAAAGGCACAAATCGCCATGAATTCTATCCTGATTTGGGATATGCATTAACTGAAGAAGCAATGTTGCATGATATTAAATTGATTAAGCAACATAATTTTAATGCGGTGAGATGCAGTCATTATCCTAATGATCCACGTTGGTATGATCTTTGCGATCAATATGGTTTGTATTTAGTTAATGAAGCAAATATTGAATCGCATGGTATGTTTCCTATGTCTCGCCTATCGGCAGATCCTCGATGGTTTTCTGCTTATAGTGAGCGAGTGACACGAATGGTTCAACGTGATCGTAATCATCCTTCCATTATAATCTGGTCGCTAGGAAATGAATCAGGACATGGTTCAAACCACGATGCCCTTTATGCTTGGATCAAAAGCAATGATCCAACCCGCCCAGTACAATATGAAGGTGGTGGAGCCAATACTACCGCCACCGATATCATTTGTCCAATGTATGCACGCGTTGAACAAGATCAACCCCATTCCAATGTTCCTAAATGGGCAATAAAAAAATGGATCTCAATGCCTGATGAAAATCGCCCACTTATTTTATGTGAATATGCCCATGCAATGGGTAACAGTCTAGGCGCTTTTTACAAATACTGGCAAGCATTCAGGCAATATCCTAGGCTACAAGGTGGGTTTATTTGGGAATGGGCTGATCATGGGATACGCTGTTCTACACCTTGTGGCGATAATTATTGGGCTTATGGCGGTGATTTTGGTGAAACTTATCATGACCGACAATTTTGCTTGGATGGATTAGTGTTTCCAGATCGAAAACCTCATCCTAGTTTAATTGAAGTAAAAAAAGTGCAACAGCCATACCAATTTAAGCTAATTAGTCAAAAACCGTTGGTTATTGATATTACAAGCGAATATTTATTCCATCATACAAATAATGAAACTTTATATTGGGAGTTATTAGTTAATGGAAAAAAATATCAAAAAGGTAGAGTTAAGCTTACTATTAAACCCAATAGTTCATTACAAATAACTTTACTTGCCAAGATACCAAATGATTTAAATTGTGAAGACTTACATTTGTCAGCCTGTGTTATTCAAAACAAGGCTACACCATGGTCACAAGCTGGTCATATTGTTGCATGGGAACAGTGGCGACTTGATAATTCATTTATTCCACCATTAGCTTTTTGCCAAGCAAAAAGTAGGCTCAAATTGACTGAAACAAAAGATCATTACATTGTTAATTATAAAAACCAATATTGGCAATTTAATAAAAAAACAGGACAACTTTGCCAATGGAAAAAAGGCAATAAATCATTATTAGCTGCACCTTTTACGGATCAGTTTATTCGTGCTCCTATTGATAATGATATTGGTATTAGTGGCGATTTTGATAGTAATAATAATCCATTTGCTTGGATTGAGCAGTGGAAATCTGCTGGTTATTACAATCTTACTCACCGATGCTTGGGCATAAATATTTCACAATTAAACGATAAAATTGTGATTGAAGCGCTACATGGCTATTTTGTTAAAAACAAAAGAGTCATTCAAAGTAGATGGCAACATCAGTTTGATCAAGAAGGAAGTTTAACTTTATCTGTACAAGTTGATATTGCCAATAATATGCCTGCACCGGCACGAATTGGACTAAGTTATAAAATAAAGCAAATTCCCAAAAAAGTGAAATGGCTTGGATTAGGGCCTCATGAAAATTATCCTGATCGAAAAACATCGGCTATTTTTGGTGATTGGTCATTACCTTTTTCTGAACTTTATACACCTTATATTTATCCATGTGAAAATGGATTACGTTGTGATGTAAAAAAACTGCAACTTAATGAGATGATCATAACTGGACATCAATTTAAATTTAATATTAATCAATATGGTACTGAACAATTAATGGCAAAAACACATCGCCATTTATTAGAGCCAAATCCCAATGCGTATGTCAGTATTGATGCTTATCATATGGGTATTGGCGGAGATGACTCTTGGACACCAAATGTACATCGTGAATTTTTATTGACCGATAAGCATTATAGCTATCAACTTGTATTTAAATGTTAATGAATAAAAATTAACTATATAAAAAACAAGGCACTATTTGTTTGTGCCTTATTTTTAGTTATTTCATCATGCTTTTTTACATAATAATTTTTTAAAATTTATAGCTCATTTGGCACTTTCCCTTCAAATAACTTGTCAAGATCTTCGATAAATGCTTGTTCTGGTAAATGGTAAAAGACGCCGTGCTCGGGCATGCCACGCAAAAAGAGATAATAAACGCCACCAAAATGAGTTTGATATTGGTAATTTGCTAAACGGCTTTTTAAAAAACGATGTAATGCCAAACAATAAAGTTGATACTGCAAATCATAGCGGTGCTCACACATTACTTTTTCTAGTGATTTTTGGCTATAAGAATCAACGCTATCACCTAACCAATTTGATTTATAATCGACTACATAATATTTACCTTCAAATTCAAAAACCAAATCAATAAATCCTTTTAACATGCCTTGTACGGACTCAAAATCTAACTCAGGGCATAATTTTGATAAGCGATCATATTGTTTACATAAGCTATCTAATTGTTGGCTAGTAACGGTACTTCGTATCGGGAGGTAAAATTGTAATTCGTTAATGCACTGCCCTTTTAATACTTGTGATAACATTAAATTCGGTTCTTGTAATTGTGTTAAAAGTATTCGTTGCATCCATTTTGTTATTACCTCATTCCATACCGAATCTAAATTGAGTTTTTTTATCATTTTGTCAGATAGTTCATCAAGGCTATCTGAGGTGATATTTTCCATCATGCTATGCATTAATGTGCCAACATATGCACCTTTAGGAAAATGGTGAATATCATATAGTAAATCGTTTGCTTGCACGGTATCAGATTCAAGTGTAGCCTCATCCCAATCATTGATAACATCAGAGTTATAATCCAATACACTATGATTATGTTTTTGTAATTCAGTATAGCTTGTAACTCGCCAGCTATTTGAGATCTTACGGGTAAATACGTTAGCCGATAATAATTGGTTTGGTAAAATTGGAGGATCATATTGTTTGCTTTCTATTGGCAATTGTATATCAACTAAATGAGCCATATTGGCAATTGACCTTAATTCACCTTTTAATAAATAGCTTATAGCAGATCGGTTTTTTTTCAAAGGAGCAAGCCCTATACTACAATGATAAACCGAACGAGTCATTGCAACATATAATAGTCGTAAATCTTCAGCAAGGCGTTCATCTTCTATTTGTTGCTTAATTTCATCAGTCAATAACCATGCATAGGTTGGTTGATAATCATTGTTCTTATCATGGTAAAATTGACTGTCAGACTCACGATACATCGAAATAAAGGGTAACCAAACAACAGGAAACTCCAATCCTTTGGATTTATGAATAGTGATAATTTTGACAAGATTTTCATCACTTTCAAGGCGTTGCTGATGGTTTTCTAAATTAGGATCTGGACTAACGATTTGTTTTGTTAGCCAACGAATTAAAGCATGTGGGCTGTCTAATTCATCAGAAGCGTCTTGGAGTAATTCCCCCAAATGCATTAAGTTGGTTAATATTCGCTCTCCATCTTGTCGGACTAATATATTTTCAGCTAAGTGACGTTTTTTCATCATTCGGCGTAGCATCACTAATACACCATAGTATTGCCAAATTGCTTGGTATTGTTTGAATTCTTCGACTAAGCTTTCCCACTTATCTTGATCATCGCTGATTTGTTCAAGCTCGGTCATTGTTTGCCCCAATAGCGAGGTCATTAACGCTAATCTTAGTGTTGTTTCGTTTTCAGGCATTAAAACCGCTTGTAATAAATTCAATACATCTTTTGCCTCAATAGAAGAAAAAACGCTACTATTATTTGATAAATAAACACTTTTAACGCCACAATCTGCCAATTTTTGTTGGATAATTTCAGCTTCCCGCCCTGTACGTACTAAAATTGCAATATCAGCAGTAGTTACTGGGCGTTGTTCACTTTCGTTATCAATGAATAGTGAAGAGTTAGATAACAAAGTCACAATTTGGCTAGCACAATAACGTGCTATGTATTCTTGATAGTCAGCATTCGTGGTAATATCATCTGGCAATAAATAAGCAGTTAATGCAGCAATTTTTTGGTTATTAACTTGTAGAAATTTTTGCTGATTTCGCTTTGCCGCATCCATAGGCAAAAAAGGAATATCATTGAATATAAATGGATTATCATTATTGGCAAATAATTGGTTAACCGATTTGACCATCGAAGCAGATGAACGATGGTTCACATCCATAGTGAAATAATTTTCACCAGTCGATTGTTTAGCTTTTAAATAAGTGAATATATCGGCACCTCGAAAACTATAAATTGCTTGTTTTGGATCACCAATAAATAATAGCCCCCGATCTAACTTTTGCTTGTCATAAATACGGTCAAAAATTTGATACTGAGCAGGATCGGTATCTTGAAATTCGTCAATCAAAGCAACACGATATTTTGAAGCTATACTTTGTGCTAATCGTTCACCTGTTTTTGCTTGTAATGCACGATTGAGTTGCCAAATAAGATCATCAAAACTCATTTCGCCATGTTTGATTTTTTCATTGTAGAGCCCTTGTTGAATTGCCCCAACAATATCCATTAAGATTTGACTACGTAAATTAAATGGCTGTTGATATAAGTTATCAATTTGTTCAAAAACAAAATGATATGGTGCAACCTTTCCTTCTTTTGTTTTTTCAATTAAAACCGATTGCTTAAACTTTTCAAGCTCGATTGGTAATTCAAACGTTAATGTTGGCTTGTTAGCCCATGTAGAGACTTTATTTATCCAAGTGGGCAAGTTTCGACTACTGTAAGATTGTTTATTGACACCTGATTCGGTAATGATTTTAACTAATTCATCAGTCGATGCTAGCCAAGACTGTTTAATATCTTCAATCTTTTTATAATTTTGTTGGTAAAATGACTTAATTGTTGTACTGATATCAGAATTTATTTTGTTATTATCATCAAGATTCAGACTTAAATATGGTTTAATATCTTTCAATAATGCGATTGGATCTCGCCATGTGCTAAGTACTAAATGAGCCAGAGGTTTATCTAATGGAGTAAAATAGTGCCGCCAAAAGTCTTGAGCTACTCGTAATTTTAGTTGATATTCGTCCGAGATTAGCGTTTGTTCAAATAAAACACCTGATTCAAATGCATGGCTAGTCAGTATTCGCTGACAAAAACTATGTATAGTATAAATTGCTGCATCATCCATTGATTGTTGAGCAACAGTAAGCTGTTGCACAGCCCACTTACGATCAACAATTAATTCAATGAGTTTTTGATAAATAGGATCTTTATGCTGTCCTTGTAGTAGTCCTATTCGTAATTCTTGTATGTTTTTTCTTATCCGTGAACGTAGTTCTTGCGTTGCGGCTTTAGTAAAGGTAACCACAAGAATTTCTTTAACTTCTAAAGGCCTTGGATAGCTATTTTGACCAATACCAAGTAATAACCTTAAGTAAATGAAGGCCAGCGAATAAGTTTTACCTGTTCCTGCCGATGCTTCAATTAAAGTTCGACCTGTTAAAGGCAAATCAAAAAGGTTTAGTTTTTTTACTCCACTTGATGAAACCATTCAAACTTTCCTGCAGAGTTGTGCGATAAATTAATACAAGCAATTGCAGCAGTAGGAAACATAGGAGGAGAAACTTGCGGACACAGTTCATTAACTAAATAGCCCACTAATGGCAAATGTGATACCACAATCACATTTTCAACACCATCATTTAACAACATCGTTAACATATCGACAATAGAAGATGGGCTACCGCTTGGCACTAAACATGAATTAGTTTCAACTTTTGCAACACTAACGTGTGATGATAATTCGGTTAATGTTTGTTGAGCACGTATATAAGGGCTTACTAAACCAAAATCAAATCGACAATTTTGCTGTTTAAGCCATATTCCTGCTTGATTTGACTGTTGAATACCATAATGCGTTAACGTGCGACTTGAATCCGATGAAGCAGAAAAGCTAGCTTCACCGTGTCTCATAATACAAACTTTCATCAGTATTTAATTAGCGTAATTTTAATTGAAAAATCATGCATTCAGCACCACAACAAAAAGTAAAATTAACATTTAGCTTAAAAGCATTGTCTACTTTTTCAATTCGGCTTGTAATTTCACATGGTTCAGTTGCAACATCTTCTGCTGCTTTAGTCAATAAGTCTAATTTACTTTGCGCTTCTTGTTCTGTAGCAAAAATATGTTCATATTCCGCGCTACAATCTTCATTATCAATTATTGTACCAACATCCACACAACAACATGCTGCGGTTTCATTTGCTTTACATTTGTTTAAATAATCTGTCATGCTATACCTCGGTTTACCAGTTAATATTTTCAACAGTATACTCTCAATCATAACTGAGGGCAAAATGCTAACACTTTTTATTTCAGTTAATATAATGATGAGATAAAAATTTTAATTCTGAATAGATATAACTTAGATAAAAAATTTTTATATTACTGATTATATAATGCTATTAAATAAAATTAGTAATAATATATAAGAAATGAATAAAAACCTTTGCCATTAGGGCAAAGGTTAATCAAATTAGAATTTAGGAGCAGAAGGACGACCGCGTTTTTTAGCAAATTCTTTATCTGATGAATCAGATTTACCGCCTTTACGGCCTCGTTTTGCTTCAGATTTTGTACCACTAACAAGGCTCATTTTCATTGGTTGATTAAGCACTCTTACTTTTTCAAAATGTTTCAATATGTCTTTTGGCATCCCTTTAGGCAATTCAACAGTAGAATAAGTTTCATAAAGCTTAATATTACCAATATAACGACTACTAATATCTGCTTCATTAGCAATAGCACCAACAATATGGCGAACTTCCACACCGTTTTCTTTACCTATTTCGATACGATACATATCCATATCACCTACATCGCGACGTTCACGACGTTTTGGCATTTCGCGGTTATCGCCTCGCAGGCGTCGTTCACCTCGACGATCGTCACGATCACGTATATCTCTTGATGGCTTAAAGACAGGATCGGGAGGAAGTATAAGTGGGCGTTCACCTTGAGCTAATTTTAATAATGCCGTTGCTAGCGTTTCCATGTCAGTACCACTGCCATTGTGTATTTGTGATAACAAGGTTTGGTATTGATCTAAATCACTACTTTCTAATTGCTTTTGAACTTGCTGAGTAAACTTAGCTAAACGGCGTTTTTCAAGTAATTCTTTTGATGGCAATCCGACTTCTGGAATTGGTTTTTTAATAGTATGTTCAATGTTTTTAAGCAAACGACGTTCACGGCTATCAACAAATAAAATAGCACGACCAGCTCGACCAGCTCGACCTGTACGACCAATACGGTGAACATAAGATTCAGAATCCAATGTAATGTCATAGTTAATTACTAAGCTAATACGTTCAACATCTAAACCTCGAGCAGCAACATCTGTTGCAATTAAAATATCTAAACGACCATTACGTAAGCGATCTAATGTTTGTTCACGCAACTGTTGTGTCATATCTCCATTTAATGCAGCACAACTATAGCCATGTTTTTCAAGCACTTCTGCCACATCTAAAGTGGCTGATTTTGTTCGAACAAAAATAATAGCAGCATCAAAATCTTCTGCTTCTAAAAAGCGAACAATCGCTTCGTTTTTACGCATACCACGAACAAGCCAATAACTTTGGTCAATATCAGGTGCTGTTTGATTGGTACCTTTAATTTGAACTTCTTTGGGATTATGCATAAACCGTTTAGTAATACGACGAATAGGAGCAGGCATCGTTGCCGAAAATAACGCTGTTTGGTGATTTTCAGGAATGGTTGCCATGATGCTTTCAACATCATCAATAAAGCCCATTCTTAGCATTTCATCGGCCTCATCAAGAACTAAACCTTTAAGACTTGAAAGATCTAATGTTTTGCGATTAAGATGATCTAATAAACGACCAGGTGTACCAACGACAATCTGTGGACCTTGTTTTAACGCACGTAATTGAACGTCATAGCGTTGACCACCATATAGAGCAAGTACTTTTATCCCTTTCATATATTTTGAATATTCAGAGCAAGCATCTGCAACTTGTATAGCCAATTCACGCGTTGGTGCTAGGACTAAAAGTTGTGGGGCTTTTAAATTTGCATCAATATTCATTAAAAAAGGAATTGAGAATGCAGCAGTTTTTCCACTACCTGTCTGTGCCATTCCCAATACATCGTTACCCTCTAATAATAAAGGAATACACTCAGATTGGATTGGTGATGGTTTGCTAAAACCAAGATCATTTAATGCGTTAAGGATATCCTCGGATAAACCAAGGTCAATAAAAGAAACTTCTGTTGTCATGTAAACTCGCTTATAAATTTTGAATATATAAACTTGTTTATTTAGTTAACAAAAAAATTGATGGTTATTAACTAACACTCAATTTTGTATTTCTTATTTTTGTTAAACCAAATAAAAAAGCAGATATAAATTTATGCCAGCTCACTAAATTGAAAATTTACAACTCACCCCAATAACTAACTGCCAATATCAACTCAACAAGTATTCAATATACATAATAAATAAACTTAAAGTTAATTACATTATTCAATGTTGAGAATATATTATTTGGCAAATCAGAACTCCGCTATAACAATATTTTCACTTTTAAAACTGGCATGACCCATGTTACTTTTCTTTTTCTTCAAGTAACTTTATTTCATAGAGTGCCTGTTGATGTTCAACATAGTTATAAATATTATTGGCTAAAGCATATTTAAATAACATTTTGGCACGTTCGTTATCACCTTTACTTTGATAATATTTACCTAAGTAAAAGTAGGCTTCACAAAGGCGTTCAGCTAATTGACGATTATTCTCGACACCTTGTTGAAGGTTCTGCATTAATTTAGACTCACTTATTTTGCCTAAATAGAATGCAATAATATTGCCACTATAAATCGTTTTATCATTAATCAGATCATAACGTTGTTGTAGCTCATTTTGGGCAACTTTATCATTAGTTTCCTTTTCAATCAGATAAAGCCATAAAATTCTGATGGGTTCATTCACATCATATTGATAAAACTGTAATGCATCACGCTTTGCTGCTTGATAATGCCCTGTACGATATAACGTAATGGCACGATTTAAGTAAGCATAAGCATAAGATGGATCAAGCTCTAATGCAGTATTAAACGACGTTAAAGCTTCGTCAAAGTTACCATCTCTTAACGCATAAGTACCAAGAAAATTATAAATATCAGGAATTTCAGGGTTAAAACCTAACAAATACGAAAAATCACTTTGCGCAAAAGCTTTAAACCCCAATGAATCATAAACAATACCACGTTCAAATATGAGCTGCATCCGCGTTACAGTATCAAGATCTTTTTGTGATAATTGCTGACTGAGCTGAGCAATTTTTAACTCATCATCATATGAAACTTGCTCAGGAACAGCCAATAAATACTGAGAATTAGAACAACCTGACAACAGAGCAACAGTTAGCAAAAAGCAGCATACAGTTCTCAGGTTGAATAATTTCATTTTTATCCCCTAGTGAATAATATTTTTATTCTGCGTTTGGTTCTGTTTCTAATGCCGATGTTGACTCAACAGCATCTTTCATACTCAAACGAATTCTACCTTGGCGGTCAATTTCGAGTACTTTAACATTCACTTCTTGGCCTACTTTTAGATAATCAGCCACTTTCTCAACTCGATGATCCGCAATTTGAGACACATGAACAAGTCCTTCTTTACCACCAATAACCGATACAAAAGCACCAAAATCAACGATTCTTGTTACTTTACCTGTATAAATTTTACCAATTTCGACGTCAGCAACTAAGTTAGTAATACGCGCCATAGCATCTTTAGCTTTATTACCATCCGAGGCTGCAATCTTAACGGTACCATCATCAGTAATTTCAATGGTTGTTCCTGTTTCTTCGGTTAAAGCCCGAATTGTTGCGCCACCTTTACCTATAATATCGCGAATTTTGTCAGGATTTACATTCATTGTATAAATACGTGGTGCAAATTCTGAAATCTCTTGGCGAGGCTTATTAATTGCTTGTTCCATTACACCTAAAATATGTAAACGTGCCCCTTTTGCTTGGTTAAGTGCTACTTGCATAATTTCTTTATTGATACCTTCAATTTTGATATCCATTTGTAATGCACTAACACCTTCACGCGTACCGGCCACTTTAAAGTCCATATCACCAAGGTGATCTTCGTCACCAAGAATATCAGATAGTACTACAAACTGCTCACCTTCTTTTACCAGTCCCATTGCAATACCTGCAACCGATGATTTAATTGGCACACCGGCATCCATAAGCGCAAGTGAAGCACCGCATACAGAAGCCATTGAAGATGAACCATTTGACTCGGTAATTTCAGATACTACTCGAACTGTATATGGGAACTCTTCACGGCTAGGCATTACTGCTGCAACACCACGTTTAGCTAAGCGACCATGACCAATTTCACGACGTTTTGGTGAACCAACCATACCTGTTTCGCCAACAGAATATGGAGGAAAGTTGTAATGAAGTAAAAAACGCTCAGTGTATTCACCTGTTAACTCATCGATGATTTGTGCGTCTCGTTCTGTACCTAATGTCGCTGTAACTAGTGCTTGAGTTTCACCTCGCGTAAACAATGCACTACCATGTGTTCTTGGTAAAACATTAGTGCGAATATCAAGTGCTCGAATCATATCTTTTTCACGACCATCAATTCGTGGTTCACCGGCAATAACACGCTGACGAACGATTTGGCTTTCTAAATCAACGATAATATTAATAATTTCGTTTTCATCAAGCTCTTCGTTTTGTTCTTTTAATACGGTTAATACATCTTCTTTGATTAAATCAATTTGAGCATAGCGAGCTTGTTTTTCAGTAATGCGATAAGCTTCACCTAGTCGATCTTTAGCTAGTTCTACAATAGCATTGTATAATGTTTCGTTTTTAGCTGGTGCTACCCAATCCCATTTTTCACAATTAGCTTTTTCTACAAATTCATTGATGTTATCAATAACAACTTGTTGTTGTTCATGACCAAATACTACTGCGGCCAACATTTGTTCTTCGGTAAGTAAATCAGCTTCAGATTCCACCATTAATACTGCACTTTTAGTTCCGGCAACGACTAAATCTAAACGGCTCGTTGCTAGCTCTTTAACTGATGGATTTAGTACAAATTCATCATTAATAAAACCAACACGTGCAGCACCGATAGGCCCATGGAATGGCACACCCGATAAACAAAGTGCAGCAGAAGCACCAATCATTGCGACTAAGTCAGGGCTAACTTCAGGATTAACAGAAACAACAGTTGCAATAATTTGGATTTCATTAACAAATCCTTCTGGGAACAATGGACGAAGTGGACGGTCAATTAGACGTGCTATTAAAGTTTCGCCTTCACTTGGGCGCCCCTCACGCTTAAAAAAACCTCCAGGAATACGACCTGCAGCATAGGTACGTTCTTGGTAGTTAACCGTTAATGGGAAGAAGTCTTGACCTTCTTTTACTTTTTTATTAGCAACGACCGTGACAAACACAGCAGTATCGTCCATATTAACCATAACAGCGGCTGTTGCTTGACGAGCCATAATACCAGTTTCTAAAGTCACGGTATGACGACCATATTGAAATTTTTGACATGTCGGATTAAACAAAATAGTGTCCTCTTGTTATTTGTTATGTTGAAGTTTGATATTTCGACAGGACGCAGCATTACGCTACGCTTATTGATACTCTCTTCAACTATGTGGGGATATATACAACAATAAAGATTATTTCACTGTCACGACTAATGACAAATCTATAAATTATAGAGCTCTCATTAGTCGCGCGAAACATGAGATATAATCTTTACTTTGTTGGCTTACATAAAATAATAATTTTTACCGCTCAATATTATATCAGAGCAGCGATTTTTCACAACGAAAAAGAGGCCTAAGCCTCTTTTCAAGTAGATTGTCAATTAGCGACGTAAACCTAGTTTTTTAATCAATTGGTTATAACGTTCAATATCTTTACGACGTAAATAATCTAATAATTTACGACGGCTAGACACCATACGTAATAGACCACGACGGCTGTGATGATCTTTTTTATGCTCAGAAAAATGACCTTGTAAATCATTAATACGTGCAGTTAAAAGAGCAACTTGAACCTCTGTTGAACCAGTGTCATTAGTGCCACGACCATATTCGGCAACGATTTTCGCTTTAGTTTCTACAGTTAGAGACATAATAAACCTCTTAAAATAAATATAAAAAATGGAATGACCGATCTCTAATTCAGACATTCCTCGGTATCCATATAGTGAATATATGAGTTACGCAATTATACTGAAATTTATAAAAATAGCAATTTGATTTATTTAGTTAGCAGCAGTATTTACTTAAGCTCGAAACCATACTCTTCTTGAATTAGTTTTTTTAGCGCCTCAATATAATTTTGAGCTGATAAGCTTAGTTGAGCCTTTTGTGATGTGATCCAGCCAATTAGGATTTTTTCTTCTACATCTAGCGGTATTGATAAAATATCAGATCCGTTTAAGTCAGCACTTAAAACCCCTGTGCTAATGGTATAACCATTAAGTCCATGCAATAGGTTAAATAAAGTTGCTCTATCACTTACGTGTATACTCTTTCTATGATAAACCGTACTTAAAATTTCTTCGGAAAAATAAAATGAGTTATATTCACCCTGTTCAAAAGAGAGATAAGGATAATCTTCTAAATCATCTAAAGTTAATAACTTCATCGAAGCTAATGGATGATGTGTACTAATAAATACATGAGGATCCGCTTCAAAAAGAGGATTAAAGGTTAGTCGATGTTCTTTCAATAACCGTAAGATCACCTTCTGATTAAAGTCATTCAAATATAAAATACCAACTTCACTACGTAAATTCG
Organism: Gilliamella sp. Pas-s27; assembly: GCF_009795865.1. NCBI lineage: Bacteria > Pseudomonadati > Pseudomonadota > Gammaproteobacteria > Orbales > Orbaceae > Gilliamella > Gilliamella sp. Pas-s27. The sequence goes on along the minus strand of NZ_WTEW01000001.1, from coordinate 192,342 downwards.
CAACATCAATGATAATATCATGTGTTTTTGTTTCTCTGAGCGTAAACTCATACTCATCAGTTTGATTTTTTTTGATTAAATTAACAAAAGCATTAACCGCAAAAGCGTAATGTTGAGTAGATATACTGCATAACTGTTTAGAAGGTTCTTTTTTGGAGTAATGTTGTTCCAATAGCTCAGCCTGATCTAAAACTTGTTTGGCATAACCTAAAAACTCAACACCATCAATCGAAAGTGAGACCCCTTTAGAACTACGCACAAAAATCTCAATACCAAATTCTGTTTCTAAATCTTTCACCGCCGTTGATAAACTAGGTTGAGTAATATATAAATTCTTAGCTGCTTCATTAATTGAACCAGAGCGTGCAATTTCTAAAATATAGCGTAACTGTTGAAGTTTCATAATATTGGTTGATGTGTGAACACAAACTACCTTACATAACACAAATATATACTAAATAATATTTAAGTGAAGTAAATACTTGTTTCTATTTTATACTCAAGCATATGCTTTCCTAAAAACTTTTTGAAAAATTTTTTTGATGCAAATGAATTATGAAAGGTAAAAGTGAGAAAAAGTAGAATTGATAATAAAATTACTTTAGATATTCTAGATAGCGCAAAACATGAACTATTTAGCTTATAAGTAATTAAAAAAAGTTTTCGTAAATTAATTTTATACTCATAAGAGTCGAAACTGTAATTAACATTGGTCGGATTAATTTACGACCTTTAGCTATAACCATTTTAGCTCCAAGTCTTGCCCCCATAAATTGACCAACTAACATAACCAATCCAATTGACCATATCACTTCCCCACCCATAATGAAAAATAGTAAACCAGCTAAATTTGAGGTGAAGTTTAACACTTTGGTATGCGCAGTCGCTTTAGTTAAATTAAAGCCGGCTAACATAATATAAGCTAACGCATAAAATGAACCTGCACCAGGGCCAAAAAAGCCATCATAAAAACCAACACCAAAAGCAGGAATTAGTGCAAATTGAATAAGTGAAAGACGGCTTTTACGGTCGTTTTCGCCGATTGTGGGAGAAAGCAAAAAATATAATCCCACACTGATAGTTAAAATCGGTAATAATAATTTTAAAAACTCAGTTTGGATATGCATCACGGACAATGTGCCAATTGCAGAGCCAACAAAAGCAAAAACAATTGCCCATTTTTGTTGTTTCAAATTCACCATCTGTTGACGAATAAAATATAAACTAGCAGAAAACGAACCACCACAACTTTGTAATTTATTGGTTGCTAACGCGCTAGCTGGAGGTAGACCAACAGCAAGTAATGCAGGTACAGTCAACAAACCACCTCCACCAGCAATAGAGTCAATAAAGCCGGCTAAAGACGCAATTAAAAAAAGTAATATAAGCAGATCATAACTCATAGTTTATTTACATCACTACATTGAGCTCGATAACGAAGGTATTGATCCATCAGTACAATAGCAACCATTGCCTCTGCAATAGGTACTGCTCGAATACCAACACATGGGTCATGTCGTCCATGTGTAGATACTTCAACGCTTTCACCTAAAACGTTAATCGATTGACCTGGGATTTCTATGCTTGGTGTTGGCTTTAAAGCAATACTGGCTAATATGGTTTGTCCTGAACTAATACCACCTAAAATACCGCCGGCATGATTAGATAAAAAACCCTTAGGCGTTATTTCATCACGATTTTCACTACCACGTTTATTTACAACATCAAAACCATCACCAATTTCAACGCCTTTTACGGCATTAATGCTCATTAATGCATGCGCAAGTTCAGCATCAAGTTTATCAAATACGGGGTCGCCAAGTCCTACAGGAATATTTTCAGCAATAATACAAACTTTTGCTCCAATTGAGTCACCCTCTTTTTTTAGTGTACGAAGCAACTGTTCAAGTTCATCTAGTTTACTCTCATCAGCACAGAAAAATGGATTGCGTTCAACCTGTTGCCAGTCTTTCAACTCACACTTTACATCCCCCATCTGAGCTAAATAACCACGAATAGTAATGCCTAGCTTTTCTTGTAAATATTTTTTAGCAATAGCACCAGCAGCTACTCGCATAGCTGTTTCACGAGCAGAAGATCGACCACCACCGCGATAATCTCGTATGCCATATTTATTTTGATAAGTATAATCAGCATGGCTTGGTCTAAAGATATCTTTAATTTTACTATAATCTTGAGAACGCTGATCAGTATTTTCAATAAGTAAACCAATGCTCGTTCCCGTTGTAACACCTTCAAATACGCCAGATAAAATTTTAACTTGATCTGCTTCTCGGCGTTGAGTGGTATAACGAGATGAACCAGGCCGACGGCGATCTAGATCGTATTGCATATCTGATTCTGTTAACCCAAGCCCTGGTGGAACCCCATCGACTACACACCCTAATGCTATACCGTGCGATTCACCAAATGTGGTTACTTTGAATAATTTTCCGATTGAGTTTCCGGCCATAATAAATTTATTCCAATGATTAAAAATAACTTAATTAAAACAGTAATGATATTGAATCAGTTCTTCACGTGTGATAGAAAATACGCCCAATCCACCACGTTCAAATTCTATCCAATTAAAAGGAACATCAGGATATTGTTGTTGTAAGCTAACCCAACTATTACCGACTTCACAAACTAATATACCTGCTGGTGTTAAATAATCTATCGCATCTCGTAAAATTTTTTTTACAAGATCTAAACCATCAAAGCCCGCCTCTAATGCTAATTTAGGTTCATATAAAAACTCATCTGGTAAATCACTCATATCTTCACTATCAACATAAGGTGGATTAGAGACAATAAGATCATATTGTTTTTCAGGTACATCATCAAATAAATTTGACAAGATAGGAGTAACCTGAAAATCCATTTCGTGCACCTCAATATTTGTTTGGGCTATATCTAATGCTTCTAATGAAATATCAGTTATGTCAACTTGAGCATCAGCAAACTCATAAGCACAAGCAATACCTATACAACCACTACCAGTACATAGATCTAAAATATTTTTAGGCTCTGTTAATATTATCTGCTCAAAATGGTTATCAATTAGCTCACCGATAGGCGAACGGGGAATTAATACACGCTCATCAACATAAAAAGCATGTCCACAAAACCAAGCTTGGTTAGTTAAATAAGGTGTTGGTACACGATCGTTAACCCGTTTCTGTATAATATCAACAAGTTGATTTTTTTCATCATTAGTTAAATTTGCAGAGTAAAATTCTTCAGGAATAAACAACGATAGTCCTAACGTAGCTAAAATTAATTGTTTAGCTTCATCAATAGGATTATCTGTACCATGGCCTAAAAAGACATTTGATAGACTAAGTTGCGATGCAGTCCAGCGTATAAAGTCTTGAACTGTGCGTAAGTTTTCCATAATGGCTCCAAACGATTAAGGAGAGGGAGGTATTGTTGATCATTGATAACGACTCTAAAAATTGTAAACTATTAAAGTAATCTAGTTAGCTAGTCTTATAGTGATATAAACTTGATAGCTCTATCTTTCAACAACCAAATATGGCGGTGAGGAAGGGATTCGAACCCTTGATACGTTGCCGTATACACACTTTCCAGGCGTGCTCCTTCAACCACTCGGACACCTCACCTAATTATTAGAGCCTGCTTTGTTAAGCAGGCTGCATACTATAATAATCACAAGGTAATTAATCAAGCTTTTTTAATGCATACAAACAATAATACCAAATATGGCTAAAATAGCTAGTATACCAACGGTTGTGAGCAATGCATATTTTAAATTCGAACACATGTTATTATCTCCAATTATTTTTTTATTGATTAGCTTTTTCGATTGGCGAATCGAACGAAATAATTTCACTAATAGGCTTATTGCTTTCAATTTTTGGGTAATTAGGAGCAAAATCTAGGAGTATCTCAATTGATTCATCTAAGTAAGCATCAGGTTGTTTGTAATCTTTAGGTAAATCATCTAATTTGGTAATTGATGGTAAGCCTGCTTTCTTTAAACGTTCATTCATTCTTGTTAAATCACGTTCTTCATTAGTTTTTTGTTCTAATTCTCGTTTTTTCTTATTAAGAGAGATAACATATTGATGATCTTTTCTATCATTAAACCTTTTAATATCTTCATCAATATAGATAAACTCAGAATTTTTTGAAATTCTAGCCAAATGTTGTGATTCTAAATAAGGTAGTAATGGCTTAATGTTGGCAAGAGTTAAATAGTCAGCTGAAGGAATTTTGTCCCAAGGTAATGCATTGTCTAAGAATCGTTCACCTGTCTCATCAACATATTTCACTTTATTCATTTCAATGTCGGGGTCAACTCCTTTTAACTGTGTACTACCTCCGTTGATACGATAAAATTTCTGTATAGTGTACTGAGCACCACCTAGTTCAGGCCAATTTGGGTGTAATCTTGCATCAACCGGATAAGAAATATTACGAGATGTTTGTACAGTTCCTTTACCATAAGTCGTCTCACCAACAATTAGTGCACGACCATAATCTTGCATAGCTGCAGAAAATATTTCTGATGCTGAAGCGCTGTAACGATTAATCATAACAACGAGAGGTCCAGTATATTCGATACCTTTATTTCGGTCGTTATATGTAATAACCTTTTGTAAATTATCACGAACCTGAACAACAGGTCCACTGTCAATAAATAAACCAGTTAAAGCAATAACCTCGACTAAGGAACCACCGCCATTATCTCTTAAATCAATAACTAAACCTTGCAAATTTTCTTTATTTGCTTTCTGTAAAAGAGTTTCAACTTTTTCGGTTAGTCCCATATAAAAGCTTGGTATTTCAATGACCCCTACTCTACCACGTTGATTATCAAAAATTTTTAATTTCGCTTCACGATCTTCAAAATGAATTTTATCACGAGTAAGTTCAATAACTTTCGTCTTACTATTATTACCCGCGGGTAAAATTTCTAATTTCACAACAGTGCCTTTGGGACCACGTATTTTATCGACAATATCATCTAAACGCCAACCAATAACATCTTCAATTGCCGACTCTTTTTGACCTACACCAATAATTTTGTCTCCGATGCTAAGTAGCTTACTTTTTTCAGCCGGTCCTCCCGTTACAAAAGACATAATTGTAGTATAATCATCCTGCTGACTTAATGTTGCACCAATCCCTTCAAATGATAAACTCATTTCAGAATCAAAATCTCGTTTTTTGCGCGGTGCCAAATAGCTAGTGTGGGGATCGATCTCTCTTGCAAATGCATTCATAAATACTTGAAAAGCATCTTCATTATTTGATTGTATTATCGTTTTTAGAACACGATTGTAACGTTTAGTTAATACTTCACGGATCTGTTTTTCATCTTTCCCTGATAAGGATAAACTTAACTCATCATATTTAACTCGTTTATCCCAATAGGCATTGAGTTCCGTTTCAGAAGTCGGCCATGCAATTTCTTCACGATTGAAATCAACTTCATCATTCGTAGAAAAATCCATACGTCGTTGTAAAACGTCAAGAGCATATTGATAACGATTATAACGTTTTACTAAAAAACGATTATATATGTCATAAGCCGTATTTAAATTACCATTAACTAATTCCTGACCTAATGACTCTTGTCGATCTCGAAAACTATCAACATCACTTTGAATAAATATGGATTTATTTCCATCTAATAATTTGAAATAACGATCAAAAATTTGAGCAGAAAAGGCGCCATCTAAAGCAAAATTACGATAATGTGATTGAGTAAAAAAATTAGTCACACGTTTGGCTACAACTTGATGGATTTCATCTTGCTTTAAAACGGGAATTTGTTCTTTAGTATTCGATTTTGCCTGAATATTTTGACTAATAATACCCAAAATAAGACCAAGTGTAATACCTTTCAGTAATTTATTCATTCAAATTCTCTACTTATTGATAATATGTTCAGGTTTAACCGTTAACTCCATACCCACACCAACCTTTACTTTAATATGCTCTTTTTCAATATTAATGATTTGCACTTTTATAGGTTTATTACCTACAATAACTTTAACAAAATCACCAATTTTTAGAGTAGTAATTTTACGGCTTTCTTTTGCACGTTCTTTAAACCGCATTTTAGCCTTTTCTTTACTCTCTTTTAATTGTTGTTGAGCATGCTCCATTTGTTCTTGATTGATAATTTCATGAGGATTGCCATCTAAATCAACACGACTATATCCTTCTTTTATACTGTGCAAATAGCGCCAACTCATTGTGTATGCACGCAATGCAGCACGAAGTTTAGTTTTACTAAGTACTTCACTATTGTCCAGACGAGAAATGATATCTTGAAAAATTCCAATTTTTAATGGCTTAGCCTCACCTTCAACGGTAAAGCAATTTGGGTATTGTTGAGCTAAATAAGCAATAATTTCTTTACTATTTGTTAATTTAAACTGATTTTCCATTGACTATCCCATAACAACTAAATTCACTAAAATTAAAGTATATCGTAGCTTATATAATAACACTAATTATCTTTTTTTTGTTTATTAAAAACAGTATAAAATTTTGAATGATATTATAAAAATATCTTATCTTCGCATCTTAGGTTAAATAATTTGATAATTTTATATAATAATACAAAAACATAGCATAGATTCTTATAACTAAGAAAAATTAAAAAATGAAATAGAAGTAAAATTTAATAGCTAATATAAATGATACAATATTGTAAAATAAAAAATTAAGGAATAACATTGATGTAATAATTTTTCCAGTTCCTTTTTCGCCGCCACCATATTAAACGTTATCAAACATATGTTATTATCAATTCTCATTTCATATAACCTATAATGCAACAGGCAATCATATAATGAAAAATATAAAAAATTTTCTTATTTTAATATGTTTTATAACCACATTATCGGCGTGCACACAAAAAAATTTTATTGAAAAAGGCACGCCTCTTAGTAACGAAAAAGTAAGTAAAATTGTTGAAGGGTCATCAACAGAATCCCAAATTTTATCTATATTTGGCGAACCTACAAATAAAACAGTTATTAATAGTAACGAAACTCAATGGACATATCAGTATACAAAAAAGAGTTCAACCAGCTATATGTTAATTGGTGAAACACAATATAATATTTTTGAAGGAAAACTCGATATTATCATATCTAAAGGCGTAGTAACCTGGTTTAATTATGACGAAAATCAAAAGCAGAAAAAATGGTGATTAAATTAAAGCCCTTTTTATAGTACATCTTGATGATGTACTATCCATTTACTATTTTATTTTTATTCACTTCTATTTCTTAGTAAACACATAATTATAGACAAAATTGCACTTTAGGTTATATACTTGTCGACGAAATTAACCAGACAATCGCTGCTTTATTGCTGTCCTTTATTAAAAGTGACAAATAAGGGGGAGGAAAGTCCGGGCTCCATAGGGCAGAGTGCCAGGTAACGCCTGGGGAGTTTTGGTGAGAACCAAAATTCACGACTAGTGCAACAGAGAGCAAACCGCCGATGGCTTATTTATAAGATCAGGTAAGGGTGAAAGGGTGTGGTAAGAGCACACCGCACAATTGGTAACAGTTGTGGCACGGTAAACTCCACTCGGAGCAAGGTCAAATAGGGATTCGTTGGCGTGGCCCGCGTTGAATCCGGGTAGACTGCTTGAGCTGATGCGTGAGTATTAGCCTAGAGGAATGATTGTCCACGACAGAACCCGGCTTATCGGTTAATTTCACTTTCTACTTCTTTTTATTATTTGATGTAGATTTAGATTGTTTTTTATTGCTTAATGAACGTTTAACAGCAAGGAAAACTGAAAATATCAATCCTAACACCAATAAAAAGACAGGTATTAACATTAGTAGAGACATAATTTGCTTTTCATATTCTTTAAAAATTGGTGATAATCCAAACAAATAACCTAATGTTACAATCAAAAAAATCCATAATGTTGCGCTGATCAAATTATAGATATGGAATTTTCGACTATGTAATCCAGATAATCCCGCCATCATTGGTAATAACGTACGTACGAAAGCAATGAATCGCCCAATAAATAGCGCTTGTAATCCGTACTTATGGAATAATACTTCAGATTTATGATGATATTTTTCAGGTATATGCGCCATCCAACCTTGAACAAGCTTAGTATTACCAAGCCACAACCCTTGAGCATAACCTAGCCAAGTACCTAAAGCTGCACCAGCGATTAAAATAAAATTGATTAAACCAAAATGAAAAACATTTTGGCTAATTAATACCCCTGTTAAAAATAACAGACTGTCTCCAGGTAAAAAAGCTGCTGGTAAAACCCCATTTTCTAAAAGAATAATAGTAAACAACATTCCATATAATACCCATAAGACATTAGGATTTGAAAGAGTTGCAATATCCATGCTAACAAAAGCATGATAAAGTGTAATTATTGTTTCCATCTAGTTTAAATATCCCATTAATGTTATTGTTATTAGTGGTTAATGGTACCACCAACAGTTAAACTATCTACCTTTAAAGTAGGTTGCCCAACTCCAACAGGCACACTCTGCCCTGCTTTACCACACACACCTACACCAGGGTCTAATACTAGATCATTACCTACCATAGATATTTGCTGCATCGTTTCAATGCCAGAACCGATTAACGTCGCACCTTTAATTGGTGTTGTTATTTTACCTTTTTTAATCAAGTAAGCCTCTGAAGTTGAAAACACAAACTTACCGGAAGTGATATCTACTTGTCCTCCTGAAAAATTAGGAGCATAAAGACCATAATCAACACTACTAATAATATCATCAAAGGAAGAGCTTCCCGCCAACATATAGGTATTAGTCATTCTAGGCATAGGTAAGCAAGCATATCCTTCGCGGCGACCATTACCCGTTGAATACGTATTCATCAATTTTGCGTTGAGTTTATCAAACATATAGCTTTTTAAAATACCATTTTCAATAAGCACTGTTTTTTGGCATGGTGTACCTTCGTCATCAATAGATAGTGATCCTCGACGATTTTTAATTGTGCCATCATCAACAATAGTACAAACTTCTGAAGTGACTTTTTCACCAACTTTACCTGAAAAAACTGAGCTATTTTTACGGTTAAAATCGCCTTCTAAGCCATGTCCTACAGCTTCATGTAACAATACACCAGGCCAACCAGAACCTAAAACAACGGGCATTGTTCCTGCTGGTGCGTCTTTAGCTGAAAGAGAAATAAGAGCTTGTCGCACGGCTTCTCGTACGTAACTATCAGCATAACTCTCTGATGTTTTCGGGTTGATTGTTGAGAAATATTCATACCCAAATCGCCCACCACCACCATTACTGCCACGTTCACGTTTACCATCTTTTTCAACTAAAACTGAAATGGATAGACGAACCAAAGGACGAATATCAGCACATAAAGTACCGTCCGTTGCTACTATTAAAATATCTTCATAACTTCCTGTTAAACTAGCTGAAACTTCAACAACTCTAGGATCGATGGATCGAGCTAATTGATCAACTTGCCACAATAAAGCAATTTTTTGTTCTTGAGAAAACAAATTGATCGGATTTATTGATGGGTATATTGGTGCCATTTGAACTGATTTAAATGAAGTTACTTTGATAGGGATTTGTGTTTTTGTTATTGAATTTGCTGCTAATATACTTTGCTCTAACCTCACTAATGAAAGTTGATCAGTATAAGCAAACCCCGTTTTTTCACCAACAACAGCCCTAACCCCAACACCTTGGTCTCGGTGAAATGAGGCATTTTTTATAATACCATCTTCGAGTAACCAATTTTCATAATAACCAGATAAAAAATACAAATCACCAAAATCAATTTTCCTTGAACTCAGCATATCAAGTAAATGTAAAAGATCTTGTTGGCTTAGATTGTTTGAATTGAGTAGTCGTTCACTCACTTGAGCTAGTATCATAAATTCCTTAAATTCTAATTGTAGATAAAAGATATTTTATAAAATATTGTTTCTACATTAATACAACATCGTATTGTTCTTGAATATAGAGTGGTTCAACTTTTACTTCAACACGTTTACCCACAAATACTTCAACTTCAGCTAAAGCATGAGATTCGTCATTAGTTAAAGCATTAGCCACAGAAGCAGACGCATAAACCAAAAAATACTCTGAGTGGTGTGCCTTATAAATACGAACTATCTCACGTAAAATTTCATTACAAACAGTTTCGACTGATTTGACCATACCACGACCTTTACATGCTGGACATTCCTCGCATAGAATATGTCCTATACTTTCGCGTGTTCGTTTACGTGTCATTTCAACCAAACCTAAAGTAGAAAATAAATTAACGGTAGTTCTCGCTCTATCTTTAGATAAGGAATCTTGGAGTGATTTTAATACTCTCTCACGATGCAGATCTTCTTGCATATCAATAAAGTCGATAATAATAATACCACCTAAATTGCGTAATCGTAACTGGCGAGCAATAGCAATGGTCGCTTCAATATTGGTATTAAAAATTGTTTCTTCTAAATTTCGATGCCCCACAAATGCACCAGTATTGATATCAATTGTTGTCATTGCCTCAGTTTGATCAATAATTAAATATCCGCCTGACTTTAATTTAACTTTACGCTCTAATGCTCTTTGAATCTCGTTTTCGGTATCATAAAGATCAAAAATCGGTATACTTCCACGATAATGTGACAATTTACTGGTCACTTCTGGCATAAATTCTTGAGTAAAATCAACCAATAAATCATAGGTTAATTTTGAATCAACTAAGATCCTCTCTATGGGATCGCCGACAAAATCTCGTAATACACGTTGTGATAATGCCAATTCACCATAAACTAGATTTTTACTTACTGGGCGAGCCATACGCTCTTGAATTTTAGCCCAAAGGCGTTTTAAAAAATTGGCATCCTGTTCTAACTCATGTGCATTAGCACCTTCTGCTGCAGTTCTGACAATAAAACCACCTTCAGAAGTTACATATTGCTCAACAATACATTTTAATCTTTCACGCTCTTGTTCACTTTCTATTCGTTGCGAAGTTGCTACATGCGCAGAATTTGGCCCAGGCATTAACACTAAATAACGCGATGGCAAAGTAATATCAGTTGTAAGCCTAGCGCCTTTGGTTCCAAGAGGATCTTTAACCACTTGCACCATTAAATCCTGTCCTTGGCGAACTAGTTCAGAGATATCTTTAACTTGAAATTGTTCTTGTTCCGTATCAGATACACACTCAGTATGTGGCATAATATCTGAAGCATGCAAAAAAGCAGCTTTATCAAGACCAATATCTACAAATGCAGCCTGCATTCCAGGCAAAATACGGATTACTTTACCCTTATAGATATTTCCAACAATACCACGTCTAGATTCGCGATCAACATGAATTTCTTGCAACACACCGTCTTCAATATAAGCAACGCGAGTTTCTGATGGCGTTATATTCATTAATAATTCAACAGACATAAAATTCCCTTTTAATTAATAGAAAAATTTCTTCTTATTAATCGCAAAAATAGATAGACAAAAATCCATAGCAACCCATCGACAAAGCTTGATAATAAAATCAAAGGTGATATTGTTATAGTATGATAAATACTAACTTGGAATAAAAATACTAAAAAACTATAGCATATCGAAATACCAAAAATAATAAACGACTGTTGCCATAGTGCCAAATTACGTATCAATTGAAACCGAAAAATAAGCAAATAAGCAATAAATGAATAAATAAAAGCATGGACACCAAGGATTGAACCTGAGCAAAGATCCACAATAAATCCAAACACAAAAGCTGTGCCAATCCCAACTCGGTGGGGAAGAGCAATAAACCAATAAGCGAAAAAGAGCATCAGCAAATGAGGTTTAAACATGTCGTATGGTGATGACCAAGGGATAATTTGTAAACATAAACCAATTAATAGTGTTATCCAAATAATTAGTATTCTATTACGTGCCATCATTTTTCACTCCTTGATTTCCCCACAATAACAATAAATAACGTAAACGTTTCAAATCTGCTGTTGGAGTAGCTGAAATAATAGGAGTTGAATCATTAATATCAAGCTTTACTGAACTTACTATTGCTACTGGATATCCTTCAGGAAAACGTCCATCAAGTCCTGAAGTGACTAAAACATCACCTACTTTTATATCAACGTTATTAGGCAAAAACTCCAATGTCAAATCATTACCACATCCATTACCTACTGCGATCATACCAATATCATTTTTAAGAGCTTTCACTGGAATTGCGTGTTGGTAATCACACACTAAAATCGCACGGCTCGTTGATTGCGCTGTTTTATAGATTTGCCCTATTATACCTTTTTCATCAACTACAGGTTGGCCAACATAAACGCCATCTTGTGTACCTTTATTTACAACAAATTGGTAAACATAAGGATCAGTATCTACCATCAACACCTGTGCAGCCATTTTATGTTCATCAGGTCTTAATGGGGAACCAAGTAATTGGCGAAGCCTAGTATTTTCGTGTTTTAGATGCTCTAGCAGTAATAAATCATTTTTTTGTTGTAATAATTCTGTATGCAATTTTGTATTTTCATTAATTAAAGTTTCTCGTGTTTTTGACATCTCATAAAGAGAATCAAGTGAAGACTTTGGCGCATTGGAAATATAATAAATAGGTGAAATAATAGTATCTAAATAATAACGAATTTCTCTAAATGGACGATAATTGATATCTAATATAATTAGCATTAAAGCTAATGCCAAAAAAGTAAATAGTTGTACACTAAGAGGCGAACGTTTAGAAAAAAGTAATTTCATTGTCCAGTACTTACCTGTTTTATGCTCAAGATCCAATTATTTCAAGACATGACTCCACCGACTATGTCGGCAGAAAATATGAAATATTGTTACTGACGTTTCATGCATATAAAACTAATTCATAATGAAGTAGCAATTAATCTTCACTAAATAAATCACCGCCATGCATATCAACCATATCTAAAGCTTTACCACCACCTCTAGCAACACATGTTAGAGGATCCTCTGCAACAACGACATGAATACCTGTTTCTGCTGACAATAACTTATCAATATTACGTAATAAAGCTCCCCCCCCAGTTAAAACCATGCCATGCTCTGAGATATCAGAAGCAAGTTCAGGAGGACATTGTTCTAATGCAACTTTAACTGCACTCACAATACCACTTAAAGGTTCTTGTAACGCCTCTAAGATTTCGTTAGAGTTTAAAGTGAAGCTACGAGGCACACCTTCGGCAAGATTACGACCACGAACTTCAATTTCAAGTACTTCATCACCCGGATAAGCACTACCAATAAAATGTTTTATTTTTTCGGCAGTTGCCTCACCGATTAATGCACCATAATTGCGACGAACATAATTAATAATAGCCTCATCAAATCTGTCACCACCAATACGTGCAGATGCAGAATAAACGACACCATTTAATGAAATAACAGCAACTTCAGTCGTTCCACCACCAATGTCAACTACCATCGAACCTGTTGGTGCAGACACAGGTAAATCTGCACCGATAGCTGCTGCCATTGGTTCTTCAATTAAATACACCTCACGAGCCCCTGCGCCTAATGCAGACTCACGAATTGCACGACGTTCAACTTGTGTAGCACCAACAGGAACACAAACAAGTACTCGTGGGCTTGGTCTTAAAAAACCATGACTATGAACTTGGCGAATAAAATACTGTAACATTTTTTCAGTAACTGAAAAATCAGCAATAACACCATCTTTCATTGGTCTAATAGCTGCAATGTTACCAGGTGTTCTCCCTAACATTTGTTTCGCAGCATGCCCAACAGCTGCAACACTTTTAGGTGTTCCTGTACGATGATCTTGACGAATCGCTACAACTGAAGGTTCGTTTAATACAATACCTTGTCCTTTTACATAAATAAGTGTATTTGCAGTACCTAAATCTATCGATAAATCATTTGAAAACAAGCCACGAACTTTTTTGAACATAATAAAAACTCTTCCTAAAATTAATCTTGCTTAAGTATATTTAAGTTTTTAAAAACAAACCATGGAATCAAAAAATATATATTTTCAACTTTATTAGTTGAATTAAATAAAACGTTATTTAATCCTTTTAAACCATGACCAACCTTAATAGTAATTTAGGTCTACCATTGTATCGCAATTATAAAATAATACCTAGAAAATAGTATAACAAGTGTTTGTAAATGAGATATATAATGACAAAATCAGTTTTACAGTGTATGCTCTCCCGTTAATGTTGAGTTACTGCCTTAATTATCTCGTTAAAAGATTGCTTTTAAGATATTAGGGGTGCATTAAATAATTGTTACTTATATCAAATAAACACGGTGTAATTCATGGATATACGCAAAATTAAAAAATTAATTGAACTAGTTGAAGAATCAGGTATTTCAGAAATTGAAATTTCTGAAGGTGAAGAATCAGTTAGAATTAGTCGTTCTGTACCTACAACAAACTATTCAGCACCAATACAAAACATTCAAATTCCTCAATCTTCTCCGATCGTTATGGCACCAAGTACACGAACTGAAGAAGTTGTCACAAATTCAGATAATATTGTTTCTACAGGCATAACCATAAAATCACCTATGGTGGGAACGTTTTACCGCACACCAAGCCCTGAATCGAAAGCTTTTGTCGAAGTAGGACAAACTGTAAATATTGGTGATGTGCTTTGTATTGTTGAAGCTATGAAAATGATGAACCAAATTGAATCAGAAAAAGCCGGTACAATTAAAGCTATTTTAGTTGAAAATGGCCAACCAGTTGAATTTGATCAGCCACTATTCATTATTGAATAATATAAACTTATTTATAAATTAAGAGATTGGATATGCTTGATAAAATTCTTATTGCTAATCGTGGAGAAATTGCTCTGCGTATCTTGAGAGCATGCAAAGAACTTGGAATTAAAACTGTCGCAGTTCATTCTTCGGCAGATAAAGATTTAAAACATGTACTTCTTGCAGATGAAACTGTTTGCATTGGTCCAGCAGCTTCCTCTAAAAGTTACCTCAATATTCCTGCATTAATTTCTGCTGCTGAAGTAACAGGAACAGCAGCAATTCATCCTGGATACGGATTTTTATCTGAAAATGCAGACTTTGCCGAACAAGTTGAACGTTCTGGCTTTATTTTTGTTGGCCCAAAACCGGATACGATTCGTCTAATGGGAGATAAAGTATCTGCAATTCATGCCATGAAAAAAGCTGGGGTTCCTTGTGTACCTGGTTCTGATGGTCCTTTAAGTAATGATATCGAAACCAATAAACAAATAGCAAAACAGATTGGGTATCCTGTTATCATCAAAGCTTCAGGAGGAGGTGGTGGTCGTGGTATGCGAATTGTTCGTGAAGAAAAAGATCTTGAACAATCAATCAAAATGACCAAGCTAGAAGCAAAAACAGCTTTTAGTAACGATATGGTTTACATGGAAAAATTCCTTGAAAACCCTCGTCATATTGAAATTCAGGTTCTCTCTGATGGACAAGGTAATGCCGTTTACTTAGGCGAACGGGATTGTTCAATGCAAAGACGTCATCAAAAAGTTGTTGAAGAAGCGCCGGCTGTCGGTATTACTCCCAAAATGCGTAAATTTATTGGCGAACGTTGCGTTAAAGCATGTATTGAGATTGGCTATCGTGGTGCAGGAACATTCGAATTCTTATTTGAAAATGGTGAGTTTTATTTCATTGAGATGAATACTCGTATTCAAGTAGAGCATCCGGTTACCGAAATGATAACCGGCGTTGATCTAATAAAAGAACAAATTTTAATCGCTGCAGGAAAACCTCTCTCGATCAAACAAAGTGATATTGAAATCAAAGGTCATGCTATCGAATGTAGAATTAATGCCGAAGATCCAAAAAACTTTATGCCATCACCAGGAAAAATTACGCGTTTCCACGCTCCAGGTGGTCTTGGAATTCGTTGGGAATCACATATTTATGCTGGTTACACTGTTCCTCCTTACTATGATTCAATGATTGGTAAATTGATTTCTTATGGTGAAACCCGTAAAGTTGCCATTGCTCGTATGAAAAATGCATTAGCTGAACTAGTTATTGACGGTATCAAAACCAATATTGATCTCCATATTGAAATTATGAATGATGAAGGTTTCCAAAAAGGTGGCACGAATATTCATTATTTAGAAAAAAAACTAGGCATTTATGAGTAACAAAGTAATCCCTATTTATTAGGGATTATTGTTATATTTAATTATAAATAAGGTATAAATAGAAATAAATGAAAAATTGGAAAAAAAGCGCTGAAGAAATTTTAACCATGGGGCCTGTTGTTCCGGTTATTGTCATTGAAAGAATTGAAGATGCTGTACCTCTTGCCAAAGCTCTAATTGCTGGTGGAGTAAAAGTACTGGAAGTGACACTAAGAACGGCTTGTGCGATTGATGCAATAAAGAAAATCATTAAAGAAGTTCCTGAAGCAGTTGTAGGAGCAGGAACAGTTACTAGTGTTGAACAACTAAAACAGGTTACTGAAGCAGGAGTTGAGTTTGTTATTACACCGGGAATTACTGATACTATTTTAAAAGCTGCAGTTGAAGGTCCTATCCCTGTTATTCCTGGTATTGCAACTATTTCAGAACTATTAACAGCGCAAGAATATGGCCTAACAGCATTAAAATTCTTCCCAGCTGAAATCAATGGTGGTGTTGCAGCATTAAAAGCATTTTCTGGCCCTTGTGGATACATGAAGTTTTGCCCTACTGGCGGTGTAAATCCTAAAAACTACCGTGATTATTTGGCTCTAGATAATGTACTATGCGTGGGTGGAACTTGGTTTATTCCAACAGATGCAATTGCAAAAGGTGATTTTGCTAAAATTACTGAAATGGCAAAAGAAGCCATTACTGGTGCACAATAACCCTTATACTCCGCCGATACAATATCGGCGGATAACTACTAATGATCTACTTTATTAGCTTCTCAATCCTCGCCCATTTTCAATAAGTCGCCATGCAATAACATAAAGTAGGGTCACAAACAAAATTAGCATCAAAAAAGTGATCCATAACGGTACATCTGTCACCCCCAAAAAGCCATAACGAAAACCGTTAATCATATAAACGATTGGATTAATTTTTGATAGCCATTGCCAAAATATTGGTAACATAGAAATTGAATAAAAAACACCACCGAGATAAGTTAATGGTGTTAACACAAACGTTGGAATAAGACTTATATCATCAAATGTCTTGGCAAAGACTGCATTTAGTAAACCAGCCAATGAAAACAGAATCGAGGTCAGTAATAATATGCATATAATAAATAACCAGGAATGCACTTCATAACGAACAAAAAATAACGATACAATAGTAACTAAAATACCAGTTAAAATACCACGCATCACCCCTCCCCCCACATATCCCAAAATAAGAATGTGAGTTGGAACAGGCGCCACTAATAATTCTTCAATATTACGTTGAAACTTAGCACTAAAAAAGGATGAACAGACATTAGTATAAGAATTAGTGATAACAGACATCATTATTAAACCTGGCACAATGAAAGCCATATAGCTAAAACCTCCCATATCACCAACACGAGAACCAATTAAGTTACCAAAAATAATAAAATAAAGTGACATCGTAATAACGGGGGGGATTAGAGTTTGGATCCAAATTCTTAAAAATCGTGTTACTTCTTTACGCCAAATACTTTTTAAAGCAATCCAGTATAAATTATTCATTAATACTTTCCTTTTGTTTGTTCTCATTATGCAACAAATCAACAAATAACTCTTCTAACCGATTTGCTTTATTTCGTACGCTGATCACTTTAATATTTTGTTGATTTAGTTGCTCAAATAACTGATTTAATCCATGTTGTTTATCTACTTTTACTTCTAACATACCTTGTTCAACATCAGAATAATTATAATCCTTTAATTCAATCCGTTTAGGTATTGGAATATAATCAATAACAATAGTTTCAGATTGACTTTTTGCCAAAAGCTCACGCATTGATGAATTTGCTATCAATTGACCGCTTTGAATAATACCGATATTTCGACACAACATTTCGGCTTCTTCTAAATAATGGGTGGTTAAAATAATTGTGATACCTTGACGATTTATTTCACGTAGAAAATCCCACATAGAACGGCGTAATTCAATATCAACACCGGCAGTTGGTTCATCAAGAATCAATAATTTCGGCTCGTGAACAAGGGCTCTAGCTATCATTAATCGCCTTTTCATACCACCTGATAACATACTAGCTCGGCTGTGACGTTTATCCCATAAATCTAAAACTCGCAAATACTTTTCAGCACGTTCTAATGCAAGCTTACGATGCAAGCCATAATAACCACCTTGATTAGTAACTATTTGTAGCACTTCTTCAAATTGATTAAAATTAAATTCTTGCGGCACTAATCCTAATTGTCTTTTTGCATTTACAACATCAGTATCTAAGTCATGTCCAAAAATTTTAACTTGTCCTGAGGATTTAGTCACTAATGAACTAATAATACCGATAGTTGTTGACTTTCCAGCACCATTTGGTCCTAACAAAGCATAAAAATCGCCCGCCTCGACAGTCAAATCGATGCCTTTTAAAGCTACTACACCATTTTTATAGATTTTTTTGAGTGAGATCAACTCAAGCGCAGGAATTAGTGGCATGAATATACCTTAATAGAATAAATTGTTATTTGAATAGTATGATATCATGTTAAAAGAACAGACAATATAACCAATTATTACAAAAAATTTTAGTCTTACTTATATCAATAAATTAACACATATTTTTAATTAGACATTAGAGGTATTAGCAGTTTGGTTTCGATTTTGAACTGAGTGTGATTACCTTCTTAAGGAATAAGTATCATGTTTAAAATTGGGTTAATCTCAGTATCAGATAGAGCTTCAAACGGCATTTACCAAGACGAAGGTATACCATCTTTAATTTCATGGTTACAAACCGCATTAAAAACACCATTTACAACCGAAAATTATATTATTCCGGATGAACAGGTAGTCATTGAAAAAACATTATGTGAACTTGTTGATAATCTACATTGCCATTTAATTTTAACCACTGGCGGTACAGGCCCTGCAATTAGAGATGTAACACCAGATGCAACATTAGCAATCGCGGATCGAGTAATGCCCGGGTATGGAGAACAAATGCGGCAAATCAGTTTACATTTTGTACCAACCGCAATTTTATCAAGACAAGTTGGTGTTATTCGCAAAAAATGTTTAATCATAAACTTACCTGGTAGACCAAAATCAATTAAAGAAACACTTGAAGGAGTTAAGGATAATCAAGGTAATGTAATTGTTAGCGGTATCTTTGCCAGTGTTCCTTATTGTATACAACTTTTAGAAGGCCCCTATATTGAAACCCATGATCAAATAGTTAAATCTTTTCGACCTAAGGAAGCAATAAAATCAAATCTTTAATTTTATGCAAATTTAACGCATAATTATCTATATTATAGATTGTTACTAATGCTATCAAAAATAGTAACTATTTTAGTTTGAATAACACACAGACACAGATTTGATTACAAATATCATGATCATAAATACACAAATTAGCACAAAAACAGTAAAAAATTAAAAACCAAGGAACATTATGAAACAAGCCGATCTTACTAAAACATTTAAAGAGATGCTTCGTCAAGAGACGTTTAGTTCACAAGTAGAAATCGTACAAGCCTTACAAGAGCAAGGTTTTGACAATATCAATCAATCTAAAGTTTCACGCATGCTAACTAAATTTGGTGCAGTGAGAACCCGAAATGCGAAATCTGAAATGGTTTATTGTTTACCAGCGGAACTTGGCATACCAACAACGAGTAGTCCATTAAAAAATTTAGTAATTGATATTGATTTTAATAGCTCAATGGTAGTAACACGTACTAGCCCTGGCGCAGCCCAACTCATAGCTAGATTACTAGACTCAATTGGTAAATCAAAAGGAATCTTAGGTTCAATTGCTGGTGATGACACAATTTTTAGTACACCAACTAAAGAATGTACGGTAAAAAAATTATATCAAACCATTATTGAATTGTTTGAACAAGAATTATAGGTTTTTCTATTTTGTTAGAATCATATTATGAACAAATAATTTTTTAATTTTTAACCTATTGACACAAAAAACAAAATCGTTAATCTTATATGATGATAATTTCATAACTGAAATTGCAAAAACGAAGAGGTGCATTACTCAGGTAAATCATTTTAGGGACTGGAACCACTAATAAATGATCTAGGGGATGTAATGCCGAGATTTGATAGTCAATCCAGAAGCTATCAAATCGACTGCAAGGGCTGAATCCCTTGGGTTGTCACCTTAACAGGTGGAGCGCTTCATGGTCTGTGCTTTTTTAATCGTAAACAGGACACTACCGCTCTAACTCTGTTAAAAATAAAAATTTTTAATATGAGGAATTCATGGAAACATCATTTATAATTGCCAAATTTGGTGGTACTAGCGTTGCCGATTATCCATCAATGGTAAATAGCGCTAATATTGTAATCGCTAATTCTAACGTAAAAGTTGTAGTGCTATCGGCATCTGCAGGTGTGACAAATTTATTAGTCGCATTAGCAGAAGGTCGTGATGTCGATGTTCGATCTCAACATATTGCCAAAATTCAATCGATCCAATACAACATTTTAGAACAACTACCTGAAAACCCCGAGCTACGAAATGAAATTGACAAAATTATAGCTAATATAGCCTCTTTGTCTGAAGCTGCAAGTTTAGCTACATCACCAGCATTAACTGATGAGCTTGTTAGCCACGGTGAAATGATGTCTTCAAAGCTATTTGTCGAAATATTGAAAGAAAAACAAAAAAATGCTACATGGTTTGATGTCCGTAAAGTTCTACGCACCGATAATAAATTTGGTAAAGCCACACCTAAAATTGAAGATATTAAACAACTTTGCTGTGCGCATTTAAAATCGCTAAACAATCAGGGGATCATTGTAACACAAGGATTTATCGGTAGTGAAAACTCTGGTAAAACCACGACATTAGGGCGTGGTGGGAGCGACTATACAGCTGCGTTATTAGGTGAAGCATTAAATGCAACTCAAATTGACATTTGGACTGACGTTGCAGGAATTTATACTAATGACCCTCGCATTACCCCAGCGGCTAAACGTATTGATGAAATATCTTTTGCCGAAGCGACCGAAATGGCAACATTTGGTGCAAAAGTGTTACATCCAGCAACATTAGTACCAGCAGTACGTAGCAATATCCCAGTTTTTGTTGGTTCAAGCAAAGCGCCTCAAGAAGGAGGAACAATTGTTTACAACACAAACAGCATTACATCTAAATTACCCACATTTAGAGCTTTAGCACTACGTCGCAAACAAACATTATTAACACTAACTAGTTTAAATATGCTTCATGCTCAAGGTTTTCTAGCTAATGTATTTAAAATATTAGCTGAACATAATATTTCGGTTGATTTAGTAACCACATCAGAAGTAAGTATCGCATTAACTATTGATACCACAGGCACTAATACCAACGGTAGCAGTTTATTAACAAAAGAATTATTTAACGAACTATCAAAAGTTTGTAATGTAACAGTAGAAGAAGACTTAGCACTAATTGCGATAATTGGAAACAACCTAACTTCAACAAAAGGTATACCAAAAGAAGTATTTGGTGTGTTAGATGATTTTATTATTAGACTTTGTTGCTATGGGGCAAGTACTCACAATATTTGCCTATTAGCAAAAAGTAATGATGCTGAATCAATTATTAAAATTCTACATAAAACAATTTTCGAACAATAATATTAGAAAAAGAGAATACCTTTAACGCCTATTTTTTGACTGAAGAATACGGTCAGTGCGATTACTAGACACCAGATTTTGGTCTTCTGCACTGGCTATGATTTGCTTCCCAAAACACATAGTCTAGCCTCCTCTTTGGTTCGCTAAACTAGTCTGTTGTTGACACATTCTAAAGCAAAAAAATTAATAAAATCACAACCGTTTTTTGTGGTGATATCACTCCCCTTTTAAAACCGTTAGAAGTATTAGCTGATAATTTATATGGAGCTGAAGCAGCTAAAGAATTAGTTTGGCGTATCACTTATGTTAAAAATGATGAAATAGTTTCAACTGATCAATTAGTTCCAATTCCAGAATTAGGTGATTTAAAAGACTTTGTTGGTGTTTATAGCGATGATGAAGATGAAGATGACACGAGTGTCTCTTATGATGAAAATAGTCATACAGAACAATACATGCCACATATGTTAGGTTAGGGTTATGGTCCTAAAGTTAATCCATAAAAATAGCAAACCCGTTTGTTATTGCAAGTAAATGGACGACAATGCATAATTCGTTAAAGCCGCTGATCGAGTTGCCTGCCAAGACAGTGATTTTTATTCGATAAATGGCTTTATTTTTGAAAAATAAAAACTTGAATAAAATCAATGCCTTTCCTGACCAATTTTTATAAGGCTTTTGTTGGATTTTATTATAAATAACGAAGTCATGTTTTATTTGGTAAATAAAAACCCTAGATTATCTAGGGTTTTGTGTGGGTTATTAGTATAACTATTTAGTTATTTGTTTTTTGCTTTATATTCTGCGTAATATTCCTCGGCCAATTTGCGCATTGATAAGCCAATTGCGGCATATTGGTATTCATTTAAATTCGCTAACGATGCTCGGGCTGATGGGTGTTGTACGGCAAATCCTTTACCTGGTAATAGCACTACACCCGCTTCGTCGGCAATTCTAAATAGCATTTCAGATGGATTTTTATTTTTTAGGATCCATTTTGCGAATTTGTCGTCATATAACTCTCGGCAAATATGCTCTAAGTCAACTAATGTGTAGTAGTCTACGCTGTTTTCATCCGTTTTATGTTGCATACCTAAATGTTGATAAAGTGATGCTGCACGGCGACGGATTAATGATTTTAATGCGTTTTTATAACTTTGATCGCTATCCATCATTTCGCATAAGGCAAATAATACCATCTGTACTTGTTGCGGAGTTGAAAGCCCTGCAGTATGGTTTAAAGCAACCGCACGGCTATCAGCCACTAAACGATCGATAAATTTTAGATTTTCAGGATCAGTAACAATTGAGCTATAGCGTTTGTTTAAGATCTGTTTAGTTTTGTTTGGTAGTGCTTTAATGGTGTTGTCTATGACATTATCACGTGCCGTTGCAATAACACCTAAACGCCAACCTGTTGCTCCAAAATATTTCGAAAATGAATAAACTAAGATGGTATTTTTTGGGCAGATCGCAAATAGGGATTGGAAATCATCAGCAAATGTACCATAAACATCATCAGTTAGAATAATTAATTCAGGACGTTTTTTGACAATGTCGGCTATGATTTTTAAGCTTTTATCATCAATTTTAACTGATGGTGGGTTTGATGGGTTAACAACGAAAAAGGCTTTGATTGATGGATCTTCTAATTTTCGTAGTTCTGATTCAGGATATTGCCAATTTAAGTTAGGATCAGAATTGATTAACACTTCAACAAGTTGGTAATCGTTAAGTTCAGGAATTTCAAGATAAGGCGTGAATATTGGCGCTCCAATAGCAATTTTATCGCCCTTTTCAATTAATCCGTTTTCTTTCATTGAATTAAAAATATAAGCCATGGCTGCTGTGCCACCTTCAACAGCAAAGAGGTCAATATCATCGCGATCTAAATATTGAGCCCCCATTTGTTGTAAAACATAGGATTTTACGACATCTTCGCTAAAGTGTAGCATTCTATCTGGTACGGGGTAATTACACCCTAAAATACCTTCGACCATTTCTTGTAGAAAGGCATTTTCATCAAGTCCAAGTTGATCGCGAATATAAGAAAATGCTTTTCCTAAAAATGCCACGCCAGGAGTGTGATAGTTTTGGCGGACAAAATGTTCAAAGCGTCCTGTTAAACCCGCTTTGATAGGCATGCCACCAACACCTTCATTTAAATATGAAAATGACATTTCGGATTCTTGAGTCGCAAAAACACCTAGTTGGAAAAAGGCTTGACGTGGCCATGTGGCAAGAAAGTTTGGATTACCACGACCTGCATTTAGCATAGCGCGATCAGCATGACTTTGTGCTAACTCAATTAAGCTATCTTTAAGTTCAAAAGGACTTAAATTGGCATATTTTGCATATTCTGTTTTGTTTTTCATAATTTGTATCCTTTATCATGTATATTTCAATTAAACGAAAGCAACAACCAATGGCCCTAATAATGTTAGGAAGACATTAGCAAGGGCATAGGTAATAGCGAAAGAGTTAGTTGGTGTTGAGTTGCCTGCTTTGTTAAGTACTTCACCAAAAGCAGGGTTAGCGCTACGCGCACCGGCTAAAGCACCAGCAAATACCGCGGCATTTTTATAACCAAGTACATATTTACCAAAATAAATCGCAAGTAGCATTGGCAATAACGTTACAACAACACCAATTAAAAACAAAGATAAGCCTTGTTCTTGGATAGTATGAATTGCTTGTAGTCCTGAACTTAAACCAACGACAGCAACAAAACCAGCCAAACCAAAATCTTTTAATAACTGCACAGCACCTGTTGGAATATTACCGACAGTTTGATGAAGTGAGCGATACCAACCAAATAATAAACCCGATAAAAGCGCACCACCACCAGCACCTAAAGTAATTGGAATATTGCTGACACGAATCACAATTAAGCCAATAATTAAACCAACAACAAGTCCTAACCCATGAAATATCCAATCAGTTTTATCACTTTTGGCGATCGGTGCCCCGATTTTATCAACAACACGTTTAAGATCACCTGCGCTACCATAAACAGTGATAACATCACCAAGTTTTAAGTTAATATCGTTATTAAGTGGTAAAAGCATGCCATCACGATGTATCGCAATTAAATAGATACCGTGTTTCAATTTCATCACTTCGTCAGATGATAAAACGTCAGATAGGTTTTGCCCAACGTAACGAGTGTTACGCATTTCGACATCTTGGGTGCTCATCACAACATCCATACCTGATGCTGAGTTAATTTCTTCGCCAAGTAGATCACTCGCGCTAATCATGGCATCACGGTGACCAACAACCAGAATGATATCTTTCGATTTGAGTAAAGTTTCTGGCGTTGCTTCAATTATTTTATTGCCACGTTTGATACGTTCAATACTAATCCCGTTAATTGTCTTTTCAAGATGTTCGACAGTTTGATTGATTTTATTGGTGATACGATACAAACGACCTGTAACGTCCGATAAAGCTAAATTTTGATTGCTACCTAATAAAAGTGAACCATGAAGTTGTTCGGCTTGTGCTTTCATTGCATCATCGCCAATATCACTCCCCATTATTTTAGGTAGAATGTTAACACACACAATAATGGCACCAAGCGAACCAAAGATGTAAGTAACAGCATAGCCAATGGTGACATTTGCCTGCATTTTACTTAACTCCTCTGCACTTAAGCCAAGTTGACTTAATGCATCAGATGCGGTACCCATGATGGCCGATTGCGTTAATCCGCCTGCCGCTAAACCAGCAGCAAGTCCTTTGTCTAAATTAAATAACTTAGACAATATAACAACGGTGATTAACCCCGCAACAGCAATAAAGAGTGCTAAAAAGATTTCGCGTAAGGTTTTAACCCCTAGCGAACGAAAGAACTGAGGACCACTTTCAAAACCAACAGCATAAATAAAGAGAGCAAAAAGTACAGCTTTAACACCAGCGTCAATGGTCACACCAAAAACACTTAATGCAACAGCAACAAGTAATGAACCCGCAACGCCACCAAGTTGGAATTTTCCAATTCGAATAGCGCCAATTAAATACCCTAAACTTAAAGATAGAAATAAAAGAATTTCTGGTGAGTGTTTAAGCCCATCTAAAATCCATTGTGAAAGCCATTGAAACATAATAATTGTCCTTAAGCGCAATGATTTGTGATTTAATGAATTTGAAAAGATATATTTGGGATTTAAATAATATTCATAAAGAATTATGAATACTTTTACATGTTAAACCGCAAACTAAAGAATAGATATTCAGTTTTAACGATTAATATCATTGTTAAAAAGTGGGATAAAATGCTTAAGAATTTCAATAAAAGTTATGATTTATTCATAGAGTTTTATACATAACATAATAAAAAGGGCTGTCTACAGCCCTTTTTCTTGTCTAAAGAATAATCTTTCAACATTTTTTATTACATTTTTAGAAATTCTTTCTGATAGTTTTTGCTTACGTTGATAGCTAACAGAAATAATTTTATGTGTTTCTAAGTGAGACAGAATAAAGTCATCGCTCGTACTAATTTCATCGACTAAGCCTTTGTCTTTGGCTTGTGTTGCAAACCAGTGTTCACCTGTAGCAACTTGTTCAATATCAACATTTGGTCTATACTCTTTCACAAAATCTTTAAACAGAAGATGCGTTTCTTCAAGTTCTTGTTTGAATTTTTGACGACCTTCATCTGTGTTTTCTCCAAACATTGTCAATGTGCGTTTATACTCACCTGCTGTTTGTAGCTCAATATCAACATCATGTTTTTTAAGTAAGCGATTAAAGTTAGGGATTTGCGCAACAACGCCAATTGAACCCACAATAGCAAACGGTGCTGCCACAATTTTATGTGCGGTACATGCCATCATATAACCACCACTGGCAGCAACTTTATCAACCACTGCAGTGAAAGGAATGTTACGTTGTCTAAACCGTAATAATTGCGATGCCGCCAGTCCGTAACCGTGAACCACACCACCGGGACTTTCAAGTTTAACAACAACATTGTCTTCTGGTTTAATCACGGCTAATACAGCAGTGATTTCTTGGCGTAATTCTTCAACTTCATGAGCATCCATACTGCCATTAAAAGATAATACAAACAATTTAGGTTTGACTTGTTGATTGGTTTTACTTTCTGCAGGCTTTGATGATGTATCTGGCGCTATTTGCTGGTCAGAATTTTGTTGATTTTTAGCTTGTTTCTTTTTTTGTTTCGCTGCTAATTTTGCCTGTTTTTTTTCTAGCTTTTTCTGTTTTTTAAGATCTTTCATAAACAGTTTAGCTTCTAGCTCGTCCATGCTTGACATCAACATGTCATCTTTGACTTGTTCATATTCTTGGCTAATATCTTTAACTGATAAGCGCCCTGTCGCTGTTGTAGATTTTCGGCGTTGGCTTAATATAAAAATGAGCACAGCTAAAATAGCAATAACGACTGTTGTTGTTTCAGCTAAAAAAAGTGAATACTGTGAAAACCAATTCATTTAACTATTATCCTTTGATTGAATGAAATCCGTTTATTATAACAAGATAATTGTAGATTGTGCCGAAAATTAATAAAGATTAAATTGTCGCTTTATTCGGCAATTTAAATTATTTATACTAATCTCCCAATCTATTGTTAAATGAGAATAAATATGTCTTTACGCCCAATTACCGAAATCGCTAAACAATACAATATTCCAGATGAGTTTGTATTACCTTATGGCAAGCATGTCGCTAAAATCGATTTATCCATTATCAAAACCAATCAAAATAAATCTAATGGTAAACTAGTTTTAGTTACCGCTATCACACCAACACCGCTTGGCGAAGGGAAAACCGTTAATACTATTGGGCTAAGTGAGGGCTTAAATTATATCGGTAAAACAGCAATTGCTTGTATTCGTCAACCAAGCCTTGGTCCGGTTTTTGGTGTTAAAGGTGGCGCTGCTGGTGGTGGGCAAGCTGAAGTATTACCGATGGAAACATTAAATTTACATTTAACCGGTGATATTCACGCAATTACTGCTGCTCATGATTTGGCATCGGCCGCATTAGATTCACGCCTTTATCATGAAGAGCGTCTAGGTGATGAATTTACCGCCCAAACAGGTTTACCTCGTTTAAATATTGATGTTAATCGCATTGTTTGGAAACGTGTGATTGACCATAATGATCGTGCACTTCGTAAAATAACTGTCGGTGTGGGTGGTGGCGTTAATGGTGTTGAACGCCAAGATGGATTTGAAATTACCGCAGCATCAGAACTCATGGCAATTTTAGCCTTAGCTTCAGATTTACACGATATGCGTACTCGTATTGGTCGTATTATTCTTGCTTATAACACGCAAGGCGAAGCTATTACCGCAGAACAACTTGAAGTTGCAGGCGCTATGACGGTATTACTTAAAAATGCTATAAACCCTAACTTAATGCAAACCGTTGAACATACACCTGTATTAATTCATGCTGGTCCTTTTGCTAATATTGCCCATGGTAATTCATCTGTCATTGCTGATCGTATTGCTTTACAACTTGCCGATTATGTTGTGACCGAAGCAGGATTTGGATCGGATATGGGGATGGAAAAATTCTTTAATATTAAATACCGTCAAGCTGGTATCAAAGCGTCATGTGTGGTATTGGTTGCAACGGTGCGAAGTCTAAAATCCAATAGCGGAAAGTATAATATCAAACCAGGGCAAGCTATTCCGAAAGAAATTTCAGAATCCAACGTTGAATTACTTGAGATTGGTGCAACTAATTTGGCATGGCATATTAATAATGCAAAAAGTTATGGCTTACAAGTGATCGTCGCTATTAATCGCTTTCCACACGACAGTGAGGAAGAACTAGCATTTTTACAACAATATGCAGTTAAACATGGTGCCTTTGCTTGTGAAGTAAGTGAAGTCTTTACTCAAGGCGGTAAAGGCGCTGAAAAATTAGCACAGCATGTTATTAAAGCGTGTGAAATGCCAAGTGAAATTAAATTACCTTATCCAGACAATATGCCACTCGCTGATAAAATTCAAACTATGGTAAAAAAATACGGTGCTAATAAAGCCAATTTATCGCCAAAAGCGTTAGAAAACATCAAAGAAATTGAAGCATTGAAACTTGATCATCTTCCTCTTTGTATTGCTAAAACTCCAATGTCAATCAGTGCTGATGCTAACTTAAAAAATGTACCCACTAATTTTGACGTTGATATCAGTCATTTGGCTATTTCAGCTGGGGCTGGCTTTATTCGTGTTTACGCTGGAAATGTCATGACGATGCCGGGGCTTGGTACTAATCCTGCTTATAGGCATATTGATATTGACAAGGATGGTAATATTGTAGGTTTAAGTTAATGCAAGAAGTGATTATGCAAACTAAACAAGAATATAAAGCGTTTATTGATGAAGAGAACTGTATTGGTTGTGGCAAATGCATTCGTGTTTGCCCAACCGATGCTATAGTGGGCAGTAAGCAAGTATTACACACTATTTTGCCACCGCTATGCACTTCGTGCAGTAATTGTATTAATACCTGTCCAACAGACTGTATTACATTAAGCACATTAGGTACTGTATTAAGTGAATCAGAAGAGTTAGCGCTAACTGAGAAAAAACAACAGCGGTTAAATCACAACCAATTGGTGCCACCAACAATTTTGTTTCCTCGTACCACACCAGTGGCAAATAAAGCTAGCACATCGGTCGACAGGAAACAGTCTATCGCCGACGCCATTGCTAGAGTAAAAGCCAAAAAAAACCTCGCTAAATAGCGAGGTTTTCATATTAAGATAGAACTAATAATAATTAGTCTTTATTACCACTTCTAAACGCACGTTTACGATCATTTTCAGTTAAATGACGTTTACGTAAACGGATAGATAATGGTGTAACTTCCACTAATTCGTCATCATCAATAAACTCTAGTGCTTGTTCTAATGACATTTTAATTGGTGGTGAAAGTGTTGTTGCCTCATCAGTACCTGATGCTCGCATATTGGTTAATTTTTTCCCCGTTAAACAGTTAACAGTTAAATCGTTTGAACGAGTATGAATACCAATGATTTGACCTTCATACACTTCCGCACCATGACCAAGGAATAATTTACCACGATCTTGTAAACCATACAGAGCATAAGCCAATGCTTTACCAGTACCGTTTGAAATCATAACACCATTATTACGCTGACCAATTTCACCTGGACGAACATCATCATAATGACTAAATGTAGAATAAAGTAAACCAGTACCTGAAGTCATTGTCATAAATTCAGTTCTAAAACCGATAAGACCACGGCTTGGTATGACATAATCTAAACGCACACGACCTTTACCATCTGGTAACATGTTGGTTAGATCACCTTTGCGTAAACCAAGTGCTTCCATCACTGAACCTTGATGTTGTTCTTCAATATCAAGGGTAACTTGTTCGAATGGCTCTTGTTTTTTACCGTCAACTTCTCTAAAAATAACTTTAGGACGAGATACGCCTAATTCATAACCTTCACGACGCATATTTTCGATCAGTACTGATAAATGTAATTCACCACGGCCTGATACTCTAAAGGCGTCGGGGTCTGGGGTTTCTTCAACACGCAACGCAACATTATGTACAAGTTCTTTATTTAAACGCTCAAGAATTTGGCGAGAAGTGACATATTTACCTTCTTTACCTGCAAATGGAGAGCTATTAACATTAAAAAACATGGTTACTGTTGGTTCATCAACAGTTAACGCTGGTAATGCTTCAACGCAGCTATTATCGCAAATCGTATCAGAAATCCCGAGTTCGCCAAGACCTGTTAGAGCAATAATATCACCCGCTTCGGCAACTTCGGCTTCATAACGTTGTAAACCTAAATGACCTAGTACTTGCCCTACTTTGCCTGTACGTTTGTTACCTTCACTATCGACAATAGTCACTTGTTGATTTGGTTTAACACGACCACGTTTAATTCGACCAATACCAATAACTCCAACATAATTATTATAATCAAGCTGTGAAATTTGCATTTGGAATGGACCATCTAAATCAACTTTTGGTGGCTCAACATGCTTAACAATCGCTTCAAATAATGGCGTCATATCTTCAGCCATATTTTCGTGATCTTCACCAGCTATGCCCATTAAAGCAGAAGCATAAACGATAGGGAAATCTAACTGTTCATCAGTTGCTCCTAAATTAACAAATAGATCAAATACTTGATCAACTACCCAATCAGGGCGAGCTCCTGGACGGTCAACTTTATTGATAACCACAATCGGTTTTAAACCATAGGCAAAAGCTTTTTGCGTTACAAAACGGGTTTGAGGCATTGGTCCGTCCATTGCATCAACAAGTAATAGCACAGAGTCAACCATCGACATAACACGTTCAACTTCACCACCAAAATCAGCATGTCCTGGGGTGTCAACAATATTAATTCGGTAACCATTCCAATCAATCGCAGTATTTTTAGCTAAAATGGTAATACCACGCTCTTTTTCAAGCGCATTTGAATCCATTATGCGTTCATTATCATCACCACGCAGATTATCTAACGTACCTGACTGTTTTAATAACTTGTCAACCAAGGTTGTTTTACCATGGTCAACGTGAGCAATAATGGCTATATTTCTTAAATTTTCAATCACAATTAAAATCCCAATTAGGAGATAAATTCTTTAGGCGCGATATTGTACACCTTTTTAGTCGAAATGTTGATCTATATCACAAAGTTTCTTAAAAAGAACTTGAGCACTTGATAAGTTTAAAAAAATTTCATGAAGCGATGAGTTTAAGTATTAAATTTTTTAGCAAACTCATCTACCTTTGCCCAATCTGTATATTCAATAATCGGTTTTGTCACATCGGTATCACCTTTACCTAGCCACATAATAAAACGGATCATATTACGATCAAACCAGTTATATTGAGGATAATAAAGAGCACCTGCAAAAACAGCGGTAAAAGTGGGTTTCCATGCTATTTTAGCTAGAAATTTTTTGGTATATAAGTTGGTTTCTGGTGTATTTTTATGTGGCTTTCTTGCTACGACATTTACACCAAAAAATCCTGACTTCATATTATTTAATTGTTGATAATGTTCATCAATAAATTTTTTCATTAATTTACTATAAAATCCATAGCGAATGGAACTTCCCAACAATACGGCATCATAGTTTGAAAGCTCGATTTTGCTATCAGCTAAAAGTTCAATAACATCGCAGTAACATTTATCGTCTAACTGTGTTTTAATACGTTGCATGATCTTAAGTGTTTGTTTTTCATGAGTTGTGTAAAGTAATAAAACCTTTTTTGTTGTATTCATAATATAAAACCTTATTTGATAATGGCTTATCATAAATCAATTTTACTTTTTTTATTATAAAAATTAACGAACTGGGGGTGATTTCATAGAAGACTTTGATTATAGTAGTTAACTTATTTAACTGGACTGGAACTGATTATGGCGATTTCACCAACAAAACTTAGTGCAATTATTTTAGCAGCAGGAAAAGGCACACGGATGTATTCCGAGCAGCCAAAAGTATTACACAAAATCGGTGGTAAGCCGATGTTACAACATGTTATTGATACCGTGCAACAACTTAATATAAATCGCACTAATATTGTTTATGGTCATGGTAAATCGCAGCTCGAAATTGCACTTAAAGATCAACATGTCGAACTTATCTATCAAGCAGAACAACTTGGCACAGGGCATGCAGTTCAACAGGCTAGCACTTATATTCAAGATGACGAAGATATTTTGATTCTTTATGGGGATACGCCATTAATTTCGGTTGAAACATTAAAAAATTTAATCGCTAGCAAAACAGAGCACGGTATTGCATTATTAACAGTAACGTTAGATGACCCAACAGGGTATGGACGAATTGAACGAAAAAAGGGCAAAGTTATCGCCATTGTTGAACAGAAAGATGCCTCTCTTGAGCAACAAAAAATCAAAGAAATTAACACAGGTATTATGCTTGTTACTGGTAAATTACTCAAAGATTGGTTGTCTCGTTTAAGCAATGATAATGCACAAAAAGAGTATTACTTAACGGATATCATTGCCTTTGCTTATCAAGATGGTTATAACATTAAAACATCACAACCTATACAACAATTTGAAGTTGAAGGCGTCAATAATCGCCTGCAATTGGCAACATTAGAACGACAATATCAACATCAACAAACACAAAATTTATTATTAGCAGGCGTAACATTGCTTGACCCAACTCGTTTTGACTTACGAGGATCTCTATCGCACGGTAAAGATGTTACGATTGATTGTAATGTAATTATTGAAGGCAATGTCAAATTAGGTAATAACGTATTTATTGGTGCAGGTTGTATTTTGAAAAATTGTACAATTGATGATGATTCAAGTATCAGTCCATATAGCATTATTGAAGATTCAACCATCGCTAAACAATGTACTATCGGGCCATTCGCCCGCTTACGACCGGGTTCACAACTTGATGAACAAGCTCATGTCGGCAACTTTGTTGAACTAAAAAAGACACATCTAGGCCAAGCCAGCAAAGCCGGACACTTAAGCTATCTTGGCGATAGTGAAATTGGTAGTAACGTCAACATTGGTGCAGGCACCATCACCTGTAATTATGACGGTGCCAATAAATTTAAAACCATTATTGAGGATGATGTGTTTGTCGGTTCTGATACGCAATTAATTGCACCTGTAAAAGTGGGTAAAGGGGCAACTATTGCAGCAGGAACAACGGTTACCAATAATGTGAATGAGAATGAATTGGTCGTAAGCCGAGTAAAACAAAAACAACTTGCTGGTTGGAAACGACCAACAAAGTCAACTGACGAGGAATAAACTATGTGTGGTATTGTGGGTGCTATCGCCAAACGTGATGTTGCTGAAATATTATTAGAAGGTTTAAAACGATTAGAATATCGTGGTTATGACTCCGCTGGAATTGCAATTATTTCACCACAAGGTGAATTACAGCGTATTCGCCGTGTTGGTAAAGTACAAGCACTAAAAGACGCAGTTGAGCAACATCCAATAAAAGGAACTACAGGAATTGCTCATACCCGATGGGCAACCCACGGTGAACCAGTTGAACATAATGCCCATCCTCATGTATCTAGTTTTATTGCTGTTGTACACAATGGCATTATTGAAAATTTTGAACCACTACGTGAGAAATTGATCTCTAAAGGTTATCAATTCCGTTCAGAAACCGATACCGAAGTAATTGCCCACTTAATTCATAACATTATAACAACCGAAGATTGTTCCTTATTTGACGCTGTACAAAAAGCTATCCCACAATTGCGTGGCGCTTATGGTACCGTAATTATGGACACCCGCAATCCTGATATCCTTATTGCGGCACGCTCAGGTAGTCCTTTAGTTATCGGTTGCGGCATAGGCGAGCACTTTATCGCATCTGATCAATTAGCACTATTGCCAGTTACCCGCCGATTTATTTATTTAGAAGAAGGCGATATCGCACATATCACTCAGCGAACAGTGACCATATTGGATAAAAATCACCAAGAAGTAACAAGACCATGTATAGAATCTGATGCACAATATGATGCGGGCAGCAAAGCAGGCTATAGTCATTACATGCAAAAAGAGATCTACGAACAACCTAATGCGATTAAAAATACGCTTGAAGGCCGCATGGTGCATGGCAAGGTCGATTTATCAGAGTTAGGCGAGCAAGCGGAAGCCATTCTTAAACAGGTTGAGCATGTTCAAATTGTTGCCTGTGGTACTGCTTATAATGCTGGTATGGTTGCACGTTATTGGTTTGAAGCTTTAGCTGGAATTCCTTGTGATGTCGAAATTGCGTCAGAATTTCGTTACCGTAACCCGGCTCGCCGCAAAAATAGCTTATTTATCACACTTTCACAGTCGGGCGAAACGGCAGACACACTCGCGGCATTACGATTAGCGAAAGAAAATAATTACCTAAATACCCTTGCGATCTGTAATGTAGCAGCCTCAACACTCGTGCGTGAAGCTGATTTAGTGCTATTAACCAAAGCTGGGGTTGAAATTGGCGTTGCATCAACTAAGGCCTTTACCACACAATTAACGGTTTTATTGCTACTAGTTGCTAAACTAGGACGCATAAATAATATGGCAGAAAGTACCGAACAAGCTATTGTGCATGCGTTACAAATTCTACCAAACCGCATTGAGCAAGTGCTCATGGCAGAACCTCAAATTAAGAAATTTGCTAGACATTTTGTTGACAAACGTCATGCGTTATTCTTAGGTCGAGGTGATGAGTATCCAATCGCTATGGAAGCTTCGCTAAAACTCAAAGAAATATCTTATATTCACGCTGAGGCCTATGCTGCTGGTGAACTCAAACATGGTCCACTGGCATTAATTGATGCGGATATGCCTGTTATTGTTATGGCACCAACCAACGAAATGCTAGAAAAATTAAAATCTAATATAGAAGAGGTTCGAGCACGAGGTGGTCAACTGTATGTCTTTGCTCAAGAAGATGCTGGCTTTGTTAGTGATGATACCATGCATATTATCAATCTTCCCCATATTGAAGAGCTAACCGCACCGATTTACTACACCGTACCAACCCAGTTACTGGCGTATCATGTTGCTTTGATCAAAGGCACCGATGTCGATCAGCCAAGAAATTTAGCAAAATCGGTAACCGTGGAGTAAGTCTGGCTTTATAAGCTACAAAAGTTTATTATTGGTTTTGATATAAAATATCAAAACCAATAACGCATAAAAACCTCCCAGAAAACATATTGATTTTATTAAAATTTTTAATGAAATTATCGTCACTCAGTCAAAATTTGATTAACATTAATTACCTATTGGAATTAAAAGACACCTATTTATCACGTGAATTTATTATCCAATGGCAAGAAAGTGACTTTGTATTCATTCAGTAATTATTGAAGACTTTAACCTATAAGCATTAGGCGTTGAAATTACTGCTAGTTTACTCTGGCTACTAGAAAATACCTGCCATCTTAACAAGTTGGTGCGTTATCATAATTATCCATAAAAAATACGAGTAGATAATGAACCAAAATTTACTAGAAATACGCTCACCAGTTGGGTAAAACTTCATGATATCACTATTGATTATATTGAGCTTACAGCCAATATCAAAACAGTTACATTGAACAATACCACACTTATTTAACTGAAGTATTAGAATTGTATCTTTTTAACAATCTAGAGAAAACTTGGAGTATAACCGAAGAATGACTAAATATTCATAGCATATTTAATCAGTTGTCTTTTTAATAGTGGGCTATGATCTATGGTATTCATGCCAATTGTTCTTAACGTTTTTTTTAGTAAATTATCACCATTAAACATATCTTGAATAGTTCGCATAGCTGCAAGCATAATTAATGTATCTTTACGGCGATTAAACTGATACGATTTTAAATTACTAGCCAAACCTATATCTTTTTGTTCATTAACTAATGTTTTAATTGTAGAAACTAATAAAGCGGAATCCTGAAAACCTAGATTTACACCTTGTCCAGCTAAAGGATGAATAGTATGTGCTGCATCACCAATCAACACAAATCTATGCTTAACAAACTGTTTTGCAAAGCGTTCTTTTAAAGGAAATACCATACGCGAATTAATTAATTGGCATTTACCCACTTTATCACCAGTTAACGCAAATAGTTTATTTGAAAATTCAAATTCAGAAATTGATGCTAAAACCGCAGCATGATCAGGTTTAGTCGACCAAACTAAACAACTTTTATTTTCCTGCCAAAGTGGAAGAAAAGCAATAATTCCATTTGGATAAAAAACTTGTTTAGCACAAGATTGATGAGAGTATTCTGTTTTAACCGTTGTAATGACCGCATTATGAAGATAATTGCGTTCAAATGTAGAAATATTTTCATATTTACGCACCCAAGAATGAGCACCATCTGCACCTATCATTAATTTAGCTTGTAAAACACTTTTATCTGCAAGAGTTAGAAAGACAAAGTCGTCATTAAAAGCACAATCAATTGCTTCACAATTATACATATTAATGTTAGGACAATTTAAAGCATATTGGTACAGATAATGAGAAATAACATTATTTTCTATAATATAACCTAAATTTGGGCAATTATAATTTTTAGCATGTGCGGACAAATGTGCTTGACCATTTTTTTCCCATACACCTATCTCAGTAAATTCTTGCACGCGATTGCTATTGCATAAATCATCCCAAATGCCTATTTGCGAAAAATACTGTTGGCTCGAACCATTAATAGCAGAAGCTCTAATACCAATTTCTACATGCGAAAAGAATTCGTGTTGATGAATTTTATTATCTATAATCGCAATATTTAGAGCATTTTTACTCAGTGCACAAGCGGTAGCTAAACCAACTAACCCACCGCCGACAATTATCACATCAAATTGAATATTCATTTGAATAAATGCAACTATTTAACTTAATCTATCATCATTCTTTGGTTCAACCTCATCATCATTCATCGCTTTTTTAAAGCCTTTCAATGCTGAACCAAGATCAGAACCTAAATGACGCAATTTTTTAGTGCCAAATAATAAAATGACCACAGCAAGAAACACTAAAAGATGTGGGATGCTAAAAGACATAATCAAATCCTCTCAATAAATATAGCTCTTCATTAGGATAGGTTACAAAACAAATTTTATGACGAATTTATTATACTCTTTTTATTGTAGGATTTCATGAATAGTTCAGAAATAAAAAAAAAAGCCTGTATAAAACTATACAGGCCAACATGAAATATAAGGAATATAAGGAAAGAAAACAATGAAAAATCCTTACCATTCTTATTATCCATTTTTTTTCGCCCACGTCAACGTTTTTATTTGTTTTTTTATTTGCTTTTATTTGTTTAAACATTGCGCAAAAAAATAAGTAATTAAAAAACAAATAGATAAACAAAAACAAAACCACCATAAAATATTGATCAATATCAAAAACAATTAAAAAAATAAAATTTATCATTTAAATAAATATTTTTAGCATAAAAACACGAAAAACAAAATAAAAAAACACATTGCCACTTTCATAAAAGTGATAAGAATAACAAATTAAAAACAGAAAAAAATAAAAAATAAAAGCATAAAACAAAAAAATCACGCAAATTAATAAATAAAAAATTTTTTATTGTATTTTCAATGTATTTACTATTTAAAATCAAAAAAAATACTTTATAATTAATAAAATTACACAAGAAAAATAATGGAGCAACGATGAAAGCAACTAAAAATAATAATGTCAAAACATTTAAAGATAGATTACACAGTTCAATGCAGGGGTTATCTGTTTCCGCTTTCGCTAAAAAATGCGATATGTCTGAAACAGTAATTAGAGATTATTTATCCGGGAAAACCTACCCTTCACTTACTCGTCTAGAAGTAATTGCTGAAAAATGTAATGTATCTTTCAATTGGCTTGCCACTGGTCATAGGCAAGAATTTGTGGACTCGAAAAATGAAGAAGATGTCTACAATGAAAATATTTATCGAATTCCTGTCTACAAAAAACAATTACCAACTAAAGAAGAAGCACAAAAAGAACGTTTTGTTAGAGAAACACCTCCGGTTATGAACTACCCTATTATTGAGGGTTGGGTAAAACATCGAGGCTTAGATGCAAAAAGATTAATCATATATTGGGCCAAAGGTGATTTAATGTCACCTGAAATAGAAAATAATAACGGTCTAATTCTTAATACTGAAATAAGTGATATTGTTGATGGAGCAATTTATTTAATTGAATATGAAGATATAACCTTTCTAAGAAAGGTACGCTTAACACTCAATGGATGGTTATTGATTTGTAATAATAGCCAACATCCTACCATCGAAGTACCCAAGAATGACTTCCATAAATATCATATTGTTGGACGTGTTGTACTAATTATTAAAGACATTTTTTAATGTTTTTAATAATTATATCAACTTCCAATACATAATCTAAAATTGAGGAAATATTTAACGTGTATTTCCTCATAGGTTTATTTAATATTTTTATCATCAAAAACTGCAAGCATATAATTAAGCATTCTTTGTTTAACATATTAAATACAACCTTAGTCTTAGTGAAAAAAACATTTGTATTTATTTGCACTCCTTTCATTTTTCTATATTATTGACAACATCAACGGTGAAAATTTTTATTATTAATTAGGTCTAATATGTATCAATTTTTTGAAAAATTGGTGTCATCTTACCCAAAAGATGAACCTCAATCCATGTCTAAAAATTTTTTTAGTTTCATATGGCAATCAACCAAAGGGACTCGATTACTTTTACTGTTACTAATTATTTTTAGTGCCTTAGGTGGTGCTTTTGAAGCTTTTTTATACGCTATTTTAGGTAGAATTATTGACTGGATTGCCTCTGTTGAACCTAACAAATTTTGGCAACAAGAGAAAACAACATTAGTACTATTAGCCTTAATCATTTTAGCAAGTACCTTTATTATTGGACTACAAACTATTATTAAGCATCAGTGCCTAGCTGGGAATTTTCCGATGAGAATGCGTTGGAATCTACACCGATTAGTACTAAATCAAAGTATGCATTTTTTTCAAAATGAGTTTGCAGGAAGAATATCAGCAAAAGTCATGCAAACAGCACTTGCGATTCGAGATACTTGTTTTTTAGTATCAGATATTTTTATCTATGTCTTGATTTCTTTTATTACCATGGCAACCATCATCGGGCAATTAAATATTTGGTTATTAATTCCATTTGTAATTTGGTGTCTAATTTATGGTATTGCCATGTATTATTTCATTCCCCGTTTAAGTAAGGTTGCTAGCATGCAAGCTGATGCCCGTTCTACAATGACAGGGCGAGTAACGGACGCCTATACCAATATTATGACAGTCAAACTATTTTCTCACTCGGGTAATGAGGCAAAATATGCACAAGAATCAATGGATGAATTTTTAGTTACTGTTAATAAACAAATGCGTTTAGTCAGTACTTTTGAAATTGTTAATCATTTATTATCAGTTTCGTTAATACTAAGTACAACAGGCGTTGCCCTATGGTTGTGGACAAATCAATTAATTGGTATTGGTGCAATAGCAACAACAACAGCTGTAGCGCTTCGATTAAATGGTTTTTCACACTGGATCATGTGGGAAATGACCGCCTTATTTGAAAATATTGGTGTTGTGAAAGATGGAATTAATACTTTTTCTATAACTAAAACAATAGTCGATCAACCTAATGCATCTAAGCTTAATATAACTCAAGGAAAAATCGAGTTTAAACATATTAATTTCAGCTATGATGAAAAAAAACAAATTTCAATAATTAAAAATTTAGATCTAACGATACAACCAGGTGAAAAAATTGGTTTAGTCGGTCGTTCAGGAGCTGGAAAATCATCGCTGATCAATTTGTTACTCCGTTTCTATGATTTACAAAGTGGCAAAATTATAATTGATGGGCAAGATATTACGTCTGTTACCCAAGAAAGCCTACGAGCTCAAATTGGTATGGTGACACAAGATACTTCTTTACTGCATCGAACAGTTCGAGAAAACTTGCTCTATGGTAACAATCAAGCTACTGAAGAACAAATGATTACCGCAGCCCAAAAAGCACATGCTGATGATTTTATTCAAACATTAGTTGATGCAAGTGGTAGAAAAGGCTATGACGCATTTGTTGGTGAACGAGGTATAAAATTATCGGGGGGGCAAAGACAACGAATAGCTATTGCACGCGTCATTCTTAAAAATGCTCCTATTTTATTATTAGATGAAGCAACAAGTGCCCTGGACTCTGAAATCGAACAAGCAATTCAAGAAAGCTTATACACGTTGATGGAAGGAAAAACAGTTATTGCCATTGCTCATCGTTTGTCAACTATTGCCGCAATGGATAAATTAATCGTACTCGATCAAGGTAAAGTTATTGAACAAGGAACCCACCAAGAATTACTTAAAAAAAATGGGTTATATGCACAACTTTGGAAACATCAAAGTGGTGGATTTTTAGGGGAAAATATTTAATTTAATACTTTACTAATAAATAAATCAGGACACATACTCATATAAAATCTATGTGTCCTTATTGAGCAATTAGTTCATAAAATTTTTATAAAATTCTGATTCAAATCGCATAATTGCACTATTTTTAGGACCATTTTGGCTATCTGCATGGTAACCCGATAATAACTGTACAAAAGCCATATATCTACCATCGGACTTTTGTATAAATCCAGCTAAATTATAGCATCCTTGAATATAACCTGTTTTAGCACGTATCAAGTCCTTAAATGGTGCTTGGTTAAAGCTCTTGCGATTTTGTAAGGTTCCATCAACACCCGCAATTGGTAGCTTTTCAATAATTTTTAATTGTTCGTTATGGGCTGCAATATATTGTAAAACTTCCATTAATTTGTCGGCGCTCACCAAGTTTAATCGAGATAAACCAGAACCATCAGCAATAACTAAGTTTTCAAGATCAATACCCGCTTTTTTGCGTAAAATTTGCTTAACGGCATCCCCCCCATTACGCCATGTTCCTTGAACATTATAATAATGCGCACCTAAAGTTCT
The DNA here is from genome assembly GCF_009795865.1 of Gilliamella sp. Pas-s27. Taxonomy (NCBI): domain Bacteria; kingdom Pseudomonadati; phylum Pseudomonadota; class Gammaproteobacteria; order Orbales; family Orbaceae; genus Gilliamella; species Gilliamella sp. Pas-s27. The sequence continues at coordinate 151,049 of NZ_WTEW01000001.1, read as the reverse complement.
AAAAATAACATCCGCATACAAATTATTTGATTTTTTGAGCATCACCGTTAATAAATCAGAAAGTGGCGCTGATTGGTTAGATGCTAATAAATTTAACTTTGAGCTACTCCTTTGATTAACTTCAAATAGCGATCCTGTATAAGTTATCTTTTGTAATTTAAGTTCATTTTTTAAAATAGTAGAAAAATATTCAACACCATCAATCACCGCAAATTTTAATGGTATTTTATCTGAACTTGCGGAAATACAGCCTGATAGATAATATCGATTTTTATATGAATAATTAACATCTAATTCACAATACCTATCATTAATGTCTTTACTATTTTTTGCTATAGTTTTTACACTCCCGATCACCACAACAGGAATATTAGATGGGCCGGAGATAGAGGCTTTTTCACCTACTTTCCCTGGTGTCACTGTTGCATAAAAACAATTATCATCAATAATTGCTGCTGACGGGGAGGTATTATAACAAGCTGTTAAATTATTCCATGACCACCCTTGAGCTTTGTCATGACTAGTAAAAATTGAAGTATCTAAAATCACATTTCCTACAATTTTTTCAATACCTTTTTGGCGTAAAGTAGTAATCATATTTTTTAATTGAGATCGAGTAAACGTTGGATCACCACTTAATTGAATAATTAAATCACCATTTAACTGCTTTTGAGTTATTGCCCCATTGGTTTGTATACGCGTTATAAATCGAAAATCACTACCTAATTCAAGTTGAGCGGCTAAAGCTGTTATTACCTTTTGAGTGCTTGCTGGTTGTTTGAATTGATCACTTTTATATTTTGCTATTGTCTTAGGTTTAGTTCCAACCGATTGAACCAAAATGGATAAATCACTTCCTTTAGGTAAAGAAGATAGATAAGGTTCTACTGGTTGTGCATGTAATAATCCTGAAAAAAAAGGAAGGATGAAAAAAATAATTACCCTGAATTTTATCATGAATGTTGGCTCAAAATGTTATTAAATAAAAACAGTTAAATGTGAATTGCAAATATAACTTTTTTTGATATAGCTAGCAATATATACTCAAGCACTTTTATAATTATGTACTATTGAATAATTCAACATAATAATAAGAAAAATTAACTCCATATAACTTTTAAAACTAGGTAATATAATTATGACTCAACATTCATTAGGTTTTCCAATAGAAACGATGCTAGTATTTATTGGGTTAGCCCTGGCTGCAATTATTATTGATTTATACGCGCATCATAGCGATAAACCTATCAATTTGAAAAATGCCATTATCTGGTCATTATTTTGGATAATAGTCTCATTTGCATTCGCTCTATTTTTATACATTCATCACGGAAGTGAAATAGCTAGTTTATTTATTACAGGCTACGTTCTTGAAAAAACTTTATCAGTCGATAATTTGTTTGTAATTATGGCTATTTTTTCATGGTTTTCTGTACCAAATAATTATCGTCATCGCTTACTTTATTGGGGGATTATTGGTGCTATTATATTTCGTGCCATATTTGTTATTCTTGGTACAGGGTTACTATATTTAGGTCCTTGGATGGAGTTTATGTTTTCAATATTGGTTGCTTGCACAGGAATAATGATGTTGAGGGGGCAAGATAATGAGCAAGATATAAAAGATTATTCAAATCACTTTGCATTTCGCATTGCTAAAGGTATTTTTCCATCTTATCCCAAAATTGTTGGTCATCACTTTTTATTATCACAAAAACAACTTGATGCTGAACTTATAAAACCTGAGAATAATAATTTAGTTGGTAAAATACCTAAAAGTTTTTTTTATGCTACACCGCTATTTTTATGTATTGTTGTAATTGAACTTAGTGACGTTATGTTTGCATTTGATTCAGTTCCTGCTGTAATCGCTGTTAGTCAAGAACCATTAATTGTTTATAGTGCCATGATTTTTGCTATTTTGGGCCTTAGAACAATGTATTTTATTTTACAAGCAATGAAGCAGTATTTAGTTCACATCGGTAAAGCGGTTACTTGCTTACTTTTTTTTATTGCAGGAAAATTAGCTTTAAATGCAAGTAATCATCTATTTGGATATGGTATCGATATAGATGCAACCACAAGTCTTTATATCGTTCTAGGTATACTAACCTTAGGTATTATTGCCAGTATTATTTGGCCAGAAAGAAATAAAAATTAATGTTACAAATCATAGGCAGGTTTTCCTGCCTTAATTAGGAACGTTTTAAAGATCGAATATAGTAACTCACGCCTAAAATAATAAACCAAATAGGCGTTGCAACTAATGCTTGACGAGTATCAGCTTCTAAACTAAGTAACAAAACCATTAAAGCAAAAAAAACCAAACAAACATAACTCATCAAAATTCCACCCGGCATTTTAAATTGGGATTGTTTATGCAAGTTTTCTTTTTTACGACGATAAGCAATATAAGAAATAAGAATCATCGACCAAATAAACATAAATAAAATAGCCGAAATTGTAGTTACTATGGTAAAAGCCTCCATTACATTAGGTACTAGATAAATCAACACAACTCCACCAAATAAACAAATACACGAAAATAATAAACCATTTGCAGGAACTGAACGACTTGACAACTTACCAAAAGGCTCTGGAGCATCCTGTTTTTTAGCCAGCCCAAATAACATTCTGCTTGTTGAGTAAATACCACTATTAGCTGAAGATGCAGCAGATGTTAATACTACAAAATTAATGATACTTGCAGCTGCAGGTAGGCCAATTAAGGTAAATAATTCAACAAAAGGGCTTTTATTCGGAGAAATAAATGTCCATGGTGTTACACTCATAATAATGATCAAAGCAAAAACATAAAAAAAGATAATACGCACAGGCACTGAATTAATAGCACGTGGTAAATTTTTATTTGGATCAACTGTTTCAGCTGCTGTTGTACCAACTAATTCAATTCCTACAAAAGCAAAAATAGCAATTTGAAAACCTGCAAAAAACCCCATAGAACCATGAGGAAAAAATCCACCATATTCCCATAGATTCGAAAATGTAGCTGATGTATTAGTTTGTTCTGAATAAAAAGTAGTTAAAATCATTACCAAACCAATGCCAATCAAGGCTAAAATTGCAATAATTTTAATCATTGAAAACCAAAACTCTGTCTCACCAAACATTTTTACTGTTAATAAGTTTAGAGTTAATAGCAACACAATAGTTAACAACATTGGTATCCATGACTGTAATTCAGGAAACCAATGTTGAGTATATCCAGCAATTGCAACAACGTCTGCAATCCCTGTAACAACCCAACAAAACCAATATGTCCAACCAGTAAAAAAACCAGCCCAAGAACCTAAAAGATCATTAGAAAAATCACTAAATGATTTATAATTCAAATTAGAAAGAAGAATTTCCCCCATCGCACGCATAACAAAAAATAAAATGAAACCAATAATCATATACACAAAAATAATAGAAGGCCCAGCAAGACTGATGGTCTTTCCTGAGCCCATAAACAAGCCGGTCCCTATAGCTCCACTAATTGCGATTAATTGAATATGACGGTTGGAAAGGTTTCTCTTTAGATCATGCTTTGAGGATGTAATGCTCATCGCTATTATTTCCTTTTATTTTCACAATTTTTAGGTTTTCTAGGAATATAGGACTATAAAGTCTATAGAATAAAATCGCAAGCTGAATCGTTATGAAAAATTTTTATAATTACATTATATTTATTGCTAGTTTCTTATAATAGAATTGTGTAGCATAAATAACTATATTCCTTAATTTATTATGACTATTTACTCAAATGAAAGAAAACATTCGTTATTATCGTTTTTATTTTTTATGCATTTTATTTATTTTATTTGTTCTATTTTTTATACTAAAAAATTCAAATAAACCAACTAATCAAGGCCAACAATATAAAGATGGAGAACTATCTTTACCACTTAACAGAAATCATCCTCAATTAAATATCCCTGTCAATATATCAGACTACATTATCCAAATTGAAAAAATTAAATTATCATCCCCTGCATTATATCGTAAAAATGAGCATATTTATAAAGCGATAAATGAGTGGATTGAACGCTCTTTAAAAACTGATGAATTTTATAAAGTTGGACTTAATAGTTATGAAATGGCTGGACAAGATGGGTACGGTAATGTGCATTTAACTGGCTATTACACCCCTATAATCAAAGCAAGACATCAACCAACAGAAGAATTTAAATATCCGATTTACAAAATGCCAACTGATAATGGAGAACAATTACCAGATCGTGAACAAATTTATAATGGTTCATTAACTGGTCAAGGACTTGAAATAGCCTATAGCAACTCTTTAATGGATAACTTTACTATGGAGGTACAAGGTAGCGCTTATATTGATTTTGAAGATGGTTCACCTTTAGTTTTTTTCTGCTATGGAGGTAAAAATAATCATAGTTATTCAAGTATAGGAAGATTATTAGTTGAACAAGGTGAAATAAAAAAAGAAAATATATCTATGCAATCAATCAAGGATTGGGCCAAAAATCAAAACGAAGAACAACTTAAATCTTTACTAATTCAAAACCGCTCATTTATTTTTTTCAAACCACAACATAATGCTGAGGTAAAAGGCGCTGCTTCAGTACCTTTAGTTGCTAATGCTTCTATAGCCTCTGATAAATCATTAATACCAATTGGTTCAGTGGTATTAGTTGATGTTCCTCTTCTTGATGACAATGGAAAATACCACGGTAAGCGAGAAATCCGTTTAATGGTAGCACTTGATGTAGGAGGTGCAATTAAAGGACATCATTTTGACCTTTACCTCGGCATCGGAGAAAAACCGGGTAAATTAGCAGGATACTATAACCATTATGGGCGCGCATGGGTGATAAAACCTTAAACAACTAACATCGACGCAATCAAAAGAACCTGCTAAAATAAGGTTATATAAGCCCAATTAAGGATAACTCATGAGATTATGCGACCGAGATATCGAAGCGTATTTACGACATGGTAAATTAAAAATAACGCCACAACCTGCAACAAACTTTATTAATGGTGCAACCGTTGATGTTAGATTAGGTAACCAATTTAGAACTTTTCGAGAACATACCACTCCTTACATAGATTTAAGTGGACCTAAAGAAGAAGTCTCTGCAGTACTAGAACGGGTGATGAGTGAAGAAATGGTATTACCCGAAGGTGATGCCTTTTATCTTCATCCGGGTGAATTAGCATTGGCAGTAACATTAGAATCAGTTTCTATTCCTGACGATTTGGTCGGATGGTTGGATGGTCGTTCGTCACTTGCCAGACTTGGACTAATGGTCCACGTTACGGCTCATCGTATCGATCCTGGTTGGCAAGGACAAATCGTATTAGAATTTTACAATTCAGGAAAGATCCCACTAGCACTTAGACCAGGTATGACAATCGGAGCACTTAGTTTTGAAACATTAACAGGACCTTCTGCAAGACCATATAACAGAAGACAGGATGCAAAATATAAAGACCAACATGGAGCAGTCGCCAGTCGTATTGATAAAGACTAAACAGTTTATAACCTTAAAAAAGGAATATTAATATGATCAAAAAATTTTTGATTGCTCTATTTGCCTTAATCTTAATTATCTCAATAAGTATTATTTCGCTTATTGTCTTTGTAGATCCTAACAATTTTCGTGGATTTATTTCTAATACGGTAAAAGATAAAACAGGTTATGAATTATCTATTAATGGAGATTTACGCTGGCATATATGGCCACAAGTAAGCATTTTAACCGACTCAATAAAACTATCTGACGATGGTACTGAAAAACCCATTTTAATAGCAGATAATATGAGGCTAGATGTTGAATTATTACCACTTTTCTCAAAAAAGCTATCAGTTAAAAACATATTTATAAAATCAGCGGTTATTAACATTACCGATGAAAGTATAGGAACTATTACAAAAAATAAAATAAAGACACCATCCAATACTGCCACTAATGAAACAACTAATTCAAAAAATCAAAAAAAAACATCCAATTGGGAATTTAACCTAAATAAATTTGAAGTTGCCGATAGCACAGTAATGTTACAACATAATGATGAGCTTATTAATTTTAGAAAAATTAACCTATCACTAGAACAAAATAAAGATAAAAATATTTTCATTGATTTAAAAGGTAATATAGATAAAAACCAACAAAATATATCTTATCTAGCACACGCCTCTGTCGATTTGAATCAATTTCCAAAGCAAACAATAATCGATTTAAAAAAATTAGATTTTACTTATAAGGGCATCAGTAATTCGGAAAAAGAATTAAAAGGTAATATTACTGGTATATTCAACTACCAACAACTCCCAATGTTGCTAAAAAGCCAAAATTTATCATTTTCAATTAATGAAAATGATTTTACTGGAGATATAAGTGCGGATTTAACAAATAAACCATATATAGATTTACAATTAAATTCAAATAAAATAGATCTGACTTCCTTTTTAGAGATAAATGAGAAATCCGATAAAAAAGCAACGACCCAACAAACTTCACCTGTAGTATCAAATATCAAAAAAAATGATAATGAATTAAGCTTTCTAAATACTTTTAACGCCAAAGCTAGATTAAGTATTAAACAATTGAATGCCAACAAAATAATATTAAACAATGTTGATATTGCTCTAACAAATAATGATGGTATTGCAACAATTAAAAATGTTAATTTTGATTTTGCTAAAGGACATGTAGCAGTAACAGGTATTGCGAATGGCAAACAAAAAAGTACGCTAATAAAGCTTAATACCAAAATAACAAATATTGATTTAACCACATTTTTTAGCCAAATAAATATCACAAATGATTTAGAAGGCTTATTTAATGCTACGGGGAATATAGAAAGTAATAGTTTATCAAGCTCCAAATTATTAACTAACTTACGCGGAAATCTAGAGATTGCTGTCACAGATGCTAGACTTAAAAACATTAATATTCAAAGCATTATACAAAATGCAGTAGCTCAATATTCAAAAGATATTATGACACCTGAAAACCAAGAGAAATACACCAAATTTCATAAAATTTTAGCAAATGCCAACTTAAAACAAGGTAATTTAGAATTTACTACATTAAATGCTAATTCAGAAACACTTGATGTCATTGATGGTTCAGGAAGAGTTGGAATATTAAAACAAGACTTAGATATTAATTTAAACTTAAAAATGCTTGGAGGCTGGAATGGTAAAAGTAAAACAATTGGAAAGTTACAAAAATTAACAATACCTCTACGTATTTATGGTCAATTTGCTAATCTTCATTATCAAATCAATATTGGTAAATTAGTTTCCGATGTACTTAGTGATAAATTGCAAGAACATTTAAATAAACTCCGTGACAAATTAGAAAATCATGACTCCAGAAATAATTCAAAATCAAAAACAAAAGCAACCGATATCTTGGGAGAATTACTAAGAAAATAGCAATAAAAAAGGTGAATTAAACTCACCTTTTTTATATCAAAATTAAAACTACCTTATAAAATGAACTTGCTTAAATCTTCATCTGCTACAAGTTTGTCTAGATGATCACTTACATATTTAGCATCAATAGTGATAGTATTTCCATCAAGTTCACTAGCTTCAAATGAAATTTCTTCCATCAAACGTTCCAATACAGTATGCAGCCTACGAGCACCAATATTTTCATTTTGTTCATTTACTTGCCATGCTGATTCCGCTATTTTTCGAATACCATCAGGAGTAAAATCAATATTTACACCTTCTGTTGCCATTAATGCTTTATATTGAACAGTAAGAGAAGCATTTGGCTCAGTTAAAATACGTTCAAAATCTTCACTTGTTAGAGCTTGTAATTCAACCCTAATTGGCAATCTACCTTGTAATTCAGGAATCAAATCTGATGGATTTGCTGTTTGGAAAGCACCTGATGCAATAAACAAGATATGATCTGTTTTAACCGATCCATGTTTAGTCGATACAGTACACCCTTCAACTAATGGTAAAAGATCTCTTTGTACTCCTTCACGTGAAACATCAGGACCCGATGAATTACCGCGCTTGCAAACTTTATCTATCTCATCAATGAAAACTATGCCATTTTGCTCAACTGCTTCAATAGCTGCATGTTTGAGATCATCAGGATTAACTAATTTAGCTGCTTCTTCTTCAATGAGTTGTTTAAACGCATCTTTAATCTTCATTTTACGTGATTTGGTTTTTTGCCCACCTAAATTCTGAAACATTGACTGTAATTGATTTGTCATCTCTTCCATACCTGGAGGAGCCATAATTTCAACACCGATATTAACACCAGCTATCTCAATTTCTATCTCTTTATCATCAAGAGAACCTTCACGTAGTTTTTTACGAAAAGCTTGTCTTGCTGTTGAATCATTATTATTTTCAATTTGTCCCCAACCATCCTTAGCCGGTGCTACAAGCACATCCAAAATACGATCTTCAGCTAATTCTTCTGCTCGATTACGATTGCGTTCAATAGCTTCTTGGCGAATCATTTTTACCGCAGAATCAGTTAAATCACGAATAATTGAATCGACTTCTTTTCCTACATAACCAACTTCAGTGAATTTAGTCGCTTCAACTTTAATAAATGGTGCATGAGCTAATTTTGCTAAACGTCTTGCAATTTCAGTTTTACCAACCCCCGTTGGTCCAATCATAAGTATATTTTTAGGTGTAACTTCATGGCGTAATGTTTCATCAAGTTGCATACGACGCCAGCGATTACGTAATGCAATGGCCACAGAACGTTTTGCTTTATCTTGCCCTATGATATGTTGGTTTAATTCGCTTACAATTTCGCGAGGAGTCATTTCAGACATAATAATATTCTCTTTGTTCAATTAATAGTTGAGTTCTTCAATAGTTTGAAAGTTGTTGGTATATACACAAATATCACCAGCAATTGACAACGATTTTTGTACAATATCGTGAGCAGAAAGTGAGGTATTATCTAGCAGAGCACGAGCCGCCGCTTGAGCATAAGGACCGCCAGAACCAATAGCAATTAAATCATCTTCTGGTTGTATAACGTCACCAGTACCTGTAATAATAAGTGATGCACTTTCGTCAGCAACAGCCAATAAAGCTTCTAGTTTACGTAACATTCTATCTGTTCGCCAATCTTTAGCTAATTCAACGGCAGCTTTAGTTAAATGCCCTTGGTGCATTTCTAATTTTCGCTCAAATAGCTCAAATAGAGTGAAAGCATCGGCAGTACCACCAGCAAATCCTGCAATCACTTTGTTATTATATAAACGACGAACTTTACGGGCATTACCTTTCATAATAATACGTTCGCCCAACGTGACTTGACCATCACCACCAATAACGACTTGCCCTTTACGACGGACACTGACAATTGTTGTCATGTTCTGTTCCTTTTTTAACTTAAATAATTTGATTCAGAATGGATAGACGATATATTGGGATGATTAATATAAATTCAATATTTTTATTAGAGAATATTGATAATTTATTGCAAAAAATTAGAAACTTTAGAAACATCGTGTCTGCATATAAAATTATTTCGGTTGAAAATCAATTTTCATTATTTTTACTTGATCATAAAATGTACTTGTAGGTTTTGGAATTACAGCTTGTTTAGTAGCAGAAAGTGCTTCTCGACATAATGCTTCATCACCACCTTTCGCAGTAACATCGAGTAATAAACCATCAGGTGCTATTTGAATTTCTAATACACAATTACGACCACTATATAATTTGTTGGGATTAATAAATTTATTACTAATAGCATTTTGAACCAAAGACTTATATTTATCAAGTTCTCCATCTGAAACGCCTTTACGGCTAGCCGATCCACCAGACGGACTAGGAGTACCAGATGTCAACCCACCTAACAAGTTATCGAGTTCTTTATCTTTTTTAGCTTGTGCGGCTTTTCTTGCTTTTTCGGCAGCAGCTTTATCCGCCGCAGCCTTTTCTGCAGCAGCTTTTTCAGCGGCTTGCTTTTTTGCTTGATCTTCCTTTTGCTTAATTAGCTCTTCTTGTTTACGCTGATTTTCAATTTTTTGTTTTTCAACAAGTTCTCGCTCAGCTCTTGCTTTAGCCTCTTGTTCAGCTTTTTGTTTTGCTAGTTCTTCTTGCTTACGTTGATTTTCTTCACGCTGTTTATCTAATAATTCTCGCTCTGCTTTTAATTTAGCTTCTTGTTCAGCTTTCTGTTTTACAAATTCAGCCTGCTCTTGTTCTAAGCGCTGTTTTTCAGCCTCCCTTTTCTGATATTCTAATTGTTCTTTAGCTTTTCGCTCCTCTTCTTCTTTTTGCCTTGCTATCTGTGCAGCTTTCGCTGCTTCAGCTTCTTTTCTCTGCAATTCCTCTACTTTTATGCGCTCTCTTTCTAATTCTTTAAGTCGTTGTTGCTGAGCCAGTTGTTGCTCTTGTAGCTCACGAGCCTGATTATCTATTTGTTGCTGTCTTTTTCGTTCAGCTTCTTTTTGACTAATTTGGGTTTTTAATTGCCTTTGATACTGTTCGGTCATGACCGAAGAATCAACCATAATAGCATCTATAGAATTACCATTAGCGTTACCATAGTTAGTATCATTAGAATGCATAGCTTTATAACCCAAAACAGCCAATAAAATTGCATGTAATATAATGGATATTATAATAGCTATACTTAATTTTGAATTTGGTTTATAAGACATTGCTGACATCTTGCTATATTATATTATTTAAATTGGTTGAGTCATTAATCCTACAGACTTAACACCGGCAGATTGTAATAAATTCAACGCTTTTATAATTTCTTCATATGGAACATCTTTAGCACCACCAACTAAAAAAACAGCTTTTTCGTTAAGAATCATCTGTTGCTTAACTTCTGCAATAATGTGTTCTTGTGGTAAATTACTTTGACGATCTTGATCAATAATCAACGTATATATACCTACACCAGAAACTTCAATAATAATCGGTTTATTTTCAGAAGGCGAAACCGTTTTAGACTCCGATGCTTCAGGCAAATCAACTTCAACACTTTGACTAATAATTGGAGCTGTTGCCATAAAAATAAGCACTAATACCAAAAGCACATCAAGTAAAGGTACTATATTGATTTCAGATTTAATTGAAAAACGTGATGAACGTCTGCTCATAATTATTTCCTAACAGCAACAGCTTGACGTTGTAAAATTGCTGAAAATTCATCAATAAAGTTAAGGTAGCTTTGTTCAATTCGACTCACTCTTAATGATAAACGATTATAAGCAAGTACCGCTGGAATAGCAGCAAATAAACCAATAGCTGTTGCAATCAATGCTTCAGCAATACCTGGAGCAACCAATTTTAATGTGGCTTGTTTAGCTTCACCCAAAGAAATAAATGCATGCATAATTCCCCAAACAGTCCCAAACAAACCAATATATGGACTAATGGATCCCACCGTGCCCAAAAAAGGAATATGTAATTCTAGGTTATCAAGCTCACGATTCATCGCTAAACGCATAGAACGCAATGATCCATCTAAAGCTGACTCAGCCATATTAGGGTTAATTTGATACAGTCTTGAAAATTCTTTAAAACCTGAATAGAAAATATGTTCTGTACCACTAATTTCTTCTTTATGAAATTTTGCTTTATCAAATAACACATTTAAATCATCAGCTGTCCAAAAATTATTATCAAATTGCTCAATTTGTTTTTTAGCTTTACCTAAAATTTTAGTTCTTTGAAATATAATAGCCCATGACATAATAGAAAAAGTAAGCAGCAGCAACATGACAGCTTGAACTAACAAACCTGCTTGCAAAAACAGATCAATAATATTCATATAAACTCCAAAACTAGTAACTTAGGAAGCCCACATGGCTTCATTTTCGTAATATTTACACAAGCAATAAGGACATCAGCTGTACTAATAACTTGGTTATTTTGATTAAAAATAGTCTGCTTAAAAACAATAGATGCCTTGCGAACTTGCCCAATGCAAGTCTCAATAGACAACATATCATCTAAACGAGCTGGAAAATGGTAACCAATATCCATCTTTTTTACCACAAAAGCAATACCTTCTAGCAATAACATTTGCTGGTTAATATTAAACTGTCTTAGTATTTCTGTCCTTGCTCGTTCATAAAAAGCAAGATAACGTGCATGATAAACTACACCACCAGCATCTGTATCTTCATAATAAACTCTTGCATTCCAATTGAATTTTTTCATATCAAAATCGCACTAACTATAGTTGATTACATTATATCTAAATATAAAATTTGCTGCATTATGATATAAAAAAAAACAAATGAAAACAATTATCATTACAATTTATGATTAATATCTTTTGCAACAACTAAAAAGGCGACTTTTCGTCACCTTTTTATTACTTTTCTATTATTCTATAACAAATACTACTTGTTATTAGATTCTTTTTCATTACTATCGCGTTCAACCCATAAACCAGTTACAGCAGATAACATACATGCCGCAATCAGTCCTATAAACCATAAAACGTAATACATAATATCTTCCTTAATAAAGTGAATGCTTATTATTTTCGATATGATTTTTGTCTAACCGTCCAAACATTTTGATATATGACCAAATGGTATAAAAAAGAACAATAGGCAAAAATATAAGAACGACAATAAACATAATATTAAGTGTTAATTGACTTGATGATGCGTCCCATATTGTCAAACTTGCGTTCGGCATAATGCTTGATGGCATAATAAATGGGAAAGTTGCAATACCATAGGTAAATAAAACACATGCAATTGTTAATATAGATGAAACAAAAACTAATGCATTTTTATTTAAACCAGAAAAAAGAATAGTCAACAGTGGTAACACAATCCCCAAAGCAGGCACTATCCATAAAATAGGGTAATTCATATAATTAGTTAACCATGATGCATCAGTAGACACAGTTTTATTTAACGGTTGTGATGCTGCATCATAATCGATGATACTAGTAATTTCATAACCATGAATACCAAATGCAACCCAAACTCCCGCTAAAACGAAAGCAATTAACATAATTAAGCTAGCGATTTGTGTAGCCTTTCTGGCTCTTAAATAAAGTTCACCTGATGTTTTCATTTGTAACCATGCGCCACCATGAGCAACAAATAACATTAAGCTAACAACACCAGTCAACAACGCAAAAGGGTTAAGCAAACCAAAGAAGTTACCCTCATAGAACACGCGATAAGAGTTATCAAATCGGAATGGAACACCTTCTAATAAATTACCAAAAGCAACACCAAAAACCAATGCTGGCACAAAGCTACCAACAAAAATACCAGTATCCCATAAATTACGCCATTTTGAATTTTCTAATTTACTGCGATAATCAAAACCAATTGGTCGAAAAAACAGCGCACAAAGCACTAAAATCATTGCAATATAAAAGCCAGAAAACGAGGCTGCATATGCCATAGGCCAAGCAGCGAATATTCCCGCACCAGCAGTAATTAACCAAACTTGGTTACCATCCCAATGGGGAGCAATTGCGTTTATCATAATTCGACGTTCAGTGTCAGTTTTACCAATAAACGGTAATAAGATACCCACGCCCATATCAAAACCATCAGTGACAACAAAACCGATTAAAACAACACTAATCAGCACCCACCAGATGACACGTACAATTTCGTAATCAATCATTGTATATACTCCCCTATGCTTTATTCTGATATTGGTTGTGTTTTTTCATAATAATAGTTGCCTGTACCTAAAGAGCTTGGACCTAAACGAGCAAACTTAAACATCAAGAACATTTCTGCAACCAAGAACAAAGTATAAAGCCCACAAATAAGCACCATAGTAAATAATACTTCACCTGGAGTTAAGGAAGAATTTGCTACGCCTGTTGGTAAAATATCTTGAATTGCCCATGGTTGACGGCCATATTCAGCCACAAACCAACCACATTCACAGGCTAACCATGGTAAAGGTAAAAATAGAATCAATAAACGGCATAACCAACGTTTTTCGCCGATTTTATTTTTATAGGTAGTCCATAAAGCGATACCTGTTCCCAAAATCATTAACAAACCAAAACCGACCATGCCTCTAAAAGCCCAAAATAATGGCCAAACAGCAGGAATTGAATCCTCTGTTGCTGCTTTGATATGTTCTTCCTTTGCTTGAGGGATAGTCAAATTATCCCGATCAGTGAAACGTTTGACTAAATAACCATAACCTAAATCAGATTTATTGTCTTCAAACGTTTTAAGAACTATTGGATCTTGACTTCCTTGCTGAATTTTTTCCAAATTCGTATAAGCTAAAATACCATTACGAATTCTAGTTTCATTATTTTTTAATATATCTTTTAATCCGATTACTTGAGTATCAAATGAACGAGTGGTCATTATACCCATTGCATAAGGAATCTCTATTGCAAATAAATTTTCTTTATTTTTTTGTGATGGAAAAGCAATAACATTAAATGATGCTGGCGCAGGTTGAGTTTCCCACTCAGCTTCAATGGCAGCAAGCTTAGCTGGTTGAACCGTTGTCATTTCGTGCCCTGCTTCATCCCCCATAATGGCAACAGCAATTGACATGATAAAACCAAATGTAGCTGCCACAGCAAAGGAACGTTTTGCAAATCCAATATCTCGTTTTTTTAGTAGATAATAAGAACTAATACTTAATACAAAAATCGCACCAGTTAAATAACCTGCTGCTACAGTATGAACAAATTTATATTGAGCAACTGAGTTAGTAATTAACTCGAAAAAATTGGCCATTTCCATACGTGAATTGATAGGGTTAAACTCAGAACCCACCGGAAACTGCATCCAACCATTAGCAACTAATATCCAAAGTGCTGAGAGATTAGAACCAAATGCAACACACCAAGTCACCATTAAATGTTTACCGCGACTCAATCTATCCCAACCAAAAAAGAATAAACCAACCATTGTTGATTCAAGGAAGAAAGCCATTAAACCTTCAATCGCTAATGGTGCACCAAAAATATCACCCACATAGTGTGAATAATAAGACCAGTTAGTGCCAAATTGAAACTCCATGGTTAAACCAGTTGCTACACCTACGGCAAAGTTAATACCAAACAATTTGCCCCAAAACTTCGTCATATCTTTCCAGACTTGCTTACCACTAACAACATATACGGTTTCCATAATTGCTAGCATAAACGCTAAACCTAGCGTTAATGGAACAAAAATAAAATGATACATTGCAGTAAGTGCAAACTGGAGGCGTGAAAGTTCTACTATATCTAACATAAGCGCTCCCTAATCCTTAAATGCTCACAAAATTTTACGTTATTGACTGCTATTATACACTGATAATTACAGAATAAAAATTGATGTACATCAAAAAATCTATATCTTAATTTGTTTGTTCACAGCATCGCCGATATCGGTAAGACTTTTTACAACTGTAATGCCTGCAGATTGCAATACTTTAGATTTTTCAGCCGCTGTCCCCTTATTTCCTGAAATAATTGCACCAGCATGTCCCATACGTTTCCCTGATGGAGCAGAAACACCTGCAATATAAGCTACAACGGGTTTAGTTACGTGTTTTTTAACGTATTCAGCTGCCTCTTCTTCGGCACTACCACCAATTTCACCAATCATAACAATGATTTCAGTTTTAGGATCTTGTTCAAGTAATGCTAAAATAGAAATAAAATCACTACCAGGAATAGGGTCACCGCCAATACCAACACACACAGATTGCCCCAAACCAATATCCGTTGTTTGTTTAACCGCTTCATAAGTTAATGTACCAGAGCGAGAAACAATCCCCACTTTCCCTGCTAGGTGAATATGTCCAGGCATAATACCTATTTTACATTCATCAGGAACAATAATACCGGGGCAATTTGGTCCGATCATAACAACATCATTTTGTTGTAGTTTTTCTTTAACAACAAGCATATCTAAAGTTGGAATACCCTCAGTAATACAAACAATTAATTTAATACCTGCATCAATCGCTTCTAAAATAGAATCTTTACCAAATGCTGCTGGTACATAAATAACGCTTGCCGTCGCCCCTGTTACATCAACAGCCTCTTTAACAGTGTTAAAAACTGGCAAACCTAAATGTGTTGAACCGCCTTTACCCGGTGTCACCCCACCGACTAACTTAGTACCATAATCAAGCGCTTGCTGTGAATGAAAAGTACCTTGACTACCGGTAAACCCTTGGCAAATAACTTTGGTTTCTTTATTAACTAAAATTGACATAATAACTATTCTCCATGCGTCCTATTATTAAGCAACAGCAACGATTTTTTGGGCCGCATCTATTAAACTTTCAGCAGTAATAATATTTAATTTACTTTTAGCGAGAATTTCTCTAGCAAGTACAGCGTTATTACCTTCAAGACGAACAACAACAGGAACAGTAAGACCAATTTCCTTAATTGCACTAATAATACCATCAGCAATTAAATCACAACGAACAATACCACCAAAAATATTAACCAAAATTGCTTTCACATTTTTGTCAGATAATATCAATTTAAATGCCTCTGCAACGCGTTCTTTCGTTGTGCCTCCACCGACATCCAAAAAGTTAGCTGGCTCACCGCCATGCAGTTTAATAATATCCATAGTTGCCATCGCAAGACCTGCACCATTAACCATACAACCAATATTGCCATTTAATGATACATAGCTAATACCTTGTTTTGCAGCGATTGATTCACGCTCATCTTCTTGCGTTGTATCTCTTAAAACATTTAAGTTAGGATGTCTAAAAATAGCATTATCATCTAAAACCACTTTTGCATCTAAACAAATAAGTTCATCTGAATCAGTAATTACTAAAGGATTAACTTCGGCTAATGAAACATCATTTTCTAAAAAAAGCTTTGCAAAATTGACAAAAAGCTTTGTAAATTGGTTCACTAATTTACCTGTCAGTCCCAATTTGAATGCAAGTTCTCGAGCTTGAAAAGCACAAGGTCCAGTTAAAGGATCAAGCGAGGTTTTATAAATTAAATGTGGCGATTTTTCAGCAACACTTTCAATGTCAACACCACCTTCTGTTGAAGCCATAATTACAACACGCTTAGAGCTACGATCAACCACTGCCCCCAAATACAATTCATTATGAATATTAGACGCTTTTTCAATTAAAATTTTGTTAACTGGTTGGCCTTTATCGGTTGTTTGATAAGTAACTAAATATTGCCCCAACCATTTTTCAGCAAACTGCTTTATCTCACTATAATTTTGAGTACAAATAACGCCACCGGCTTTACCTCGCCCTCCTGCATGAACCTGACATTTAGCCACCCAAGTACCTAAATCTTTCTGTGAAGATAATTCAGCTAAGATATCTTGTACTTCACCAATTGAGTTACAAACATATCCTTCTGGTATGGGTAAATTATATTGTTTAAAAAGACATTTAGATTGATATTCATGCAAGTTCATAAACGAATTCCACAGCCTAAGTTAACATAAAATAGACAACAATTTTAATTCAACATAAATAAATTGTATAGCAAATAATAACTTATGTTTAGCGTAAGTTAGGATTATTGCTGATAGTTAGTGACAATGATATACTTCTAAAAATATCTTAATATCGTAAATAGTAAAGGTAAAAATATGAAACAAGTTGGTATCTTTTTTGGTAGTGACACAGGTAATACAGAAAATGTAGCAAAACAAATCCAACTAGCTTTGGGTAATGACAAAGCTGACATTTTTGACATAGCCAAAACAACTAAAGAAGACATTGAGCAATATGATTATCTATTTTTTGGAATTCCAACTTGGTACTATGGTGAATCGCAAGCCGACTGGGATGATTTTTTTCCAAATTTAGAAAAAGTTGACTTTAACGGTAAAGTGGTAGCTATTTTTGGTTGTGGCGATCAAGAAGATTACGCCGAATATTTCTGTGATGCTATGGGTACACTTCGTGATATTATCGAACCTAAAGGTGCAAAAATCGTTGGGCACTGGTCAACTGAAGGCTATAGTTTTGAAGCATCAAAAAGCTTGGTTGACGACACTCACTTTATTGGTTTAGCGATTGACGAAGATCGCCAACCAGAGTTAACTGAAGAACGCATCAACAATTGGGTTAATCAAGTCAAAATAGAAATGAAAATTTAATCTATTAAAACGATTTCTTTTATTTACCATATATAGTTTCTATAATGGTTAAATATTTATAACTTAACGGGAAGTAATATGACTAATCACGATAATGATAATAATGCAGCTCTGAAAAGCGCTGGTTTAAAGGTTACGTTACCACGATTGAAGATTTTAGAATTATTACGAGATCCTTCATGCCAACATATCACAGTAGAAGATCTTTATAAAAAACTACTTGATATGGGTGAAGAAATTGGGCTTGCAACCGTCTATCGTGTTTTGAACCAGTTTGATGATGCTGGAATTGTCACTCGCCATAACTTCGAAGGTGGCAAGGCAGTTTTTGAACTAGCGACACAACAACATCACGATCATTTAATTTGCTTGGATTGTGGCGAAGTGTTTGAGTTTCGCGATGATATTATCAATGCTAGACAAAAAGAAATCGCAGAACAATATGGTGTTAAGTTAACTTATCACAGCTTATACCTTTATGGGCATTGCCAATCTGGTAATTGTAAAGCGCATCCTGAACTTCATCACAAAAAATAAGCCTATTCCAATAGGCTTTTTGCTTATTTAAAATATGACAACTTACCTTTTTACTAGGTTAATACTTAAATGAAACAGCTTTTAAACTTTATTCCTCTTGTATTCTTTTTTATTTTTTTAACAATGTACGACGTCTTTGTGGGCGTTCAAGCATTAATGATCGCAGCAACAGTATGCTTTCTTCTTATTCTTATTTTATATAGAAAAATAGATAAAATAGAGTTAATTTCTTATCTGATGATCATGGTTTTTGGTGGATTCACACTTTATATGCGTGACCCTAATATAATCAAATGGAAAGTAACTATTATTAATTTCTTATTTGCTATGGCGTTATTAGTTAGCCAATTTATTTTCAAAAAAAACCTACTTCAAAAAATGCTCAGTAAAGAAATACAACTAGATATAAATATTTGGAATAAACTAAATTTATTATGGGTCGTTTTCTTTATATTATGTGGCACAATTAGTTTAGGTGCGACCTATTACACTACAGATAATTTTTTCTGGATATTTAAAGTATTTATTTTACCTGGCGCATCGTTACTATTGTCTTTAATATCAGGTATCTACATCTATAAAAATATGAATAAAGATATAGACAATAAACAATAATATAGTACAAATGGAGTATTTTAGCATGACACAAAATATAGCCCCTAAGGGACAACTAGTCCTAAGAACTCTGGCTATGCCTGCAGACACCAATCCCCATGGACATATTTTTGGCGGGTGGATCATGTCTCAAATGGATCTTGCTGGTGGTATTTTATCAAAAGAGATCGCTAGAAATCGAGTTGTAACAGTTAATGCTAGTAGTATTACATTTTACAAACCAGCAATGGTAGGGGATGTTGTTTGTTGTTACGCACAATGCATTAAAACAGGAAAAACATCTATCACCATTGGTATTGAGGTTTGGGTAAAAAAAGTCATTGATACATTTGATACTACAGAACGTTTTTGCATAACCGATGCTGTATTTACTTATGTTTCAGTTGATAAGCATAATAACCCCAAACCATTACCAGAAGTTTTTCAAAATTATGATTGCACTAAAGATCCGCTTACTAAATTAAACTTAACTAATAATTAACTAAGTATGCAATTTACCACATTTCATGCTTTAATTAGCACGTTGATCTTTTTTGTTTATTGGTTGATCATTGTTTCAACAACATTACGGATCGTCTTCAAACGAAGACCAACAACTTATGTCATTGCATGGATGTTAGTTATTTATATCTTACCACTTGTCGGAGTGTTCCTTTATTTTGCCCTAGGAGAGGCTCACTTAGGACAACAACGCGTTAAACGGGCGCAAAAAATGCGTCCAACTATTTCAAAGTTTATTAATCGTCTAAGTGAATTTTCTGATATTTTTACCAGTAATGTTAGTCAAGTAAGTAAACCAATTTTTCAACTTTGCAAACACCAAACAGGTCTTGATGGAATTAATGGTAATCACATCGAACTACTAAGCGAAACTAACGAAATTTTTGACCGTTTAATTGACGATATAAATAAAGCAACATCAAATATCGAAATGGTATTTTATATCTGGAATGAAGGTGGTCGTGCTGATGATGTTGAACAAGCACTAATACAAGCAACTAAGCGAGGTGTAACTTGTCGATTAATGGTTGATTCTGCAGGTAGCAGACATTTTATAAAAACTGATGCGAATAAAAGAATGCGTGATGCAGGAATTATCATTGTTGAAGCTTTACAAGTAAACTTACTTCGATTTATGTTTAGACGACTGGACTTACGCCAACACCGAAAAGTAGCCATCATCGACAATTATATATCCTATACTGGCAGTATGAATATAGTTGATCCTCGCTTTTTTAAACAAAATAAACATGTTGGTGAATGGGTTGATATTATGGTCAGAATGAATGGCCCTATAACAACGTTAATGAGTGCCATATACGCCAGTGATTGGGAACTAGAAACAGGCAAACATTTAACTCTACCCAAAATAACCGACTTCGCCGAACCACCAGAGGATAAAAAACACATAATGCAATTAATAGCATCTGGCCCAGGTTATATGGAAAACATGATTCATCAAGTGTTATTAACAGCAATCTATTCAGCACAAGACCAAATTATTTTTACAACACCTTATTTAGTACCTAGCGATGATATTTTACATGCTGTCTGTACCGCAGCTCAAAGGGGAGTAGAAGTCATCATCATCATCCCCAAAAAAAATGACTCACTAATGGTAAAATGGGCAAGCCGAGCATTTTTTTCCGAATTATTAAATGGTGGTGTAAAACTCTATCAATTCAATGATAACCTATTACACACAAAAAGCGTTCTAATCGATAACCAGCTAAGTCTTGTTGGTACTGTTAATTTAGATATGCGTAGCTTATGGCTTAATTTTGAAATCACAACAGTGATTGATGACATAGAATTCGCTAAATCGTTAGCATTGCTCTTAAAAAAATATTTATCTAACTCAGATAAAGTAAAAACTGAAGAATGGAACCAACGCCCAATTTGGCAACGAGTTGTTGAACGGCTGTTTTACTTTTTTGCACCATTACTATAATTTTTATTTAGTTCTTCAAGCATCCCCTTTATTATTTATTAATAACCATTCTGAGAAATATCTGGTAAAAACTGATTGTTTGTTAATCTATAAACATCACTCTCGATAGAACCATCTGCATTAAGTTTAATTTCTCTCCAACCGGGAGCATCGTCACTTGATAATTGAAAATCATAGCATTCAGGTTTAAATTGAAAACAAGTTGAAGGCGTTGAAAAAGCATTACAATGATGCCAAATATAATCCTGTTTTTGATGAATGTGGCCCCAACCAATTCCCTTTATATTAGGATGTTGTTGAATCATCTGCTCTAATTGTCCACTATTTTTCAAAATATGCTGATCTAACCAATGGCAGCCAGAACTAATTGGATGATGATGTAAAAAAGCTAACACATATCTAGAAGAGTATTTAGTTAAAGCATTTTGTAAAAACTCAAGTTCAGATTCTGGTAAAAAACCATAAGCCTGCCCCACAACTTGGCTATTTAATAAAACAATTAACCATTTGCTTCCTAGTTGAACTATTTTATTATCGGCAAGTTGATAGTTATCAAATACATCTTGCATATAAGCATAATTATCATGGTTACCAGCCAACCATACACAAGGCGTATTAAACTTATTTATTTGCTTAGCAAAACGGGCATAAGCTTTTTTAGAACCGTCCTGAACAAAATCGCCACTCGCTACAATCAAATCAAACTTCTTGTTACTACGTTCAATTTCATTAATAACTGATAAAAAGCTAGCATTAGAATGAACTCCCAACAACGAGCTATCATCATCTGAAAAAAGATGAGTATCAGTTATATGTAATATTCTACCGTAATTTCTATTCCGAATTGGAAGTTTTAAAAATGACTCCAAAATTTACCCCAATTATTTATCAATCTATAATTATGGTTAATAATGTCAGCAACAAAATAAACATTGTGACTGGAAACATAATTTTTATTATAAATCCTAGTGTTATATTAAAGTGTAAAATAGATCACACTTTTATGAAAGAAATAATTAAATCTAATCATTAAAAAATTATTTCCACTCTTTTTTTAATGACTCATGATTAAGCTCTAACCATTGAAGTGCAATAATAGATGCAGCATTATTAATAATTCCATCTTCTACCCATTGATAAGCTTGAGATCGGCTTACAACATGAACTTTAATATCTTCGTTTTCTTCAGCTAGGCCGTGAATACCTGTAGCGGTTGATGAATCAACTTCACCCACCAAAATATGCAGTCGTTCAGTCAAACCGCCTGGTGATGCCAAATAACTGATTATAGGTTTACATCTACCTACAGTGACTCCGGCTTCCTCCATAGCTTCACGCCTTGCTACATCTTCATATGACTCATTTTCATGATCCATCATACCGGCAATAAGTTCTAGCATCCATGGACTATCTTGAGTTTCAATAGCGGCAATTCGAATTTGTTCAATTAATACAACGTCATCACGTTTAGCATCATAAGCTAAAAGTACAACCGCATGACCACGTTCCAAAATTTCACGAGCTACAACTTCGCTCATTGAACCATCAAATTTACGATATTGAAAACGATATTCAAATAAAGAAAAAAAACCTTTATACAAAACTTTCTTAGTCAAATTAACCACATCGTTTTTATCAAAACGAACTGGATTACCTTTAATTTTCATATAAAATCCCAAATTTAAATTGAATTTGAATAAAAAGTGCGAATAGACATAAACTATGCTTACTATATGTTAATTATCTGCTAAAATTATACCATTAAAAATACTACTATATTTTAATGATTTTTAAAGAGAAGATTGATGAAAAAAACTTTAACCTTTTTAGTTGGCTTAATGTTAAGCCAATCTGTCTTTGCTGAAAATTTAATACAAGTTTATGAACAGGCAAAAGAAACTAATCCAGATCTACGCAGTTCATTAGCTGAAAAAAACAAAGCATATGCAGCAATTTCTGGTTCTCGAGCGAGCTTGCTACCACAGATTGGTTTGAGCGCTTCTTATGGTGTTAATCATGGTCGACGTGATAACAGTGGTATAAAATCTAAAAGCGGCAACTTATACCAAATCACAGTATCACAAAGCATTTTTAATTTCTCAAATTGGAAAGCCTTAGATATTACTAAAAAGCAAGCAAGTATTGCCGATATTGCCTATCAATACCAAGGTCAAACATTAATCTTAAATACTTCTGTTGCTTATTTTAATGTGTTAAAATCGCTTGATGCATTAAGCTTTATTGATGCACAGAAAAAAGCAATTGCGCGCCAATTAGAACAAATCAGTCAAAAATTCCAAGTTGGATTAGCAACAATTGAAGACGTACAAAATGCAAAAGCTAATCATGACCTAACTGTCGCGCAACAAGTAAACGCATTAAATGAGTTAAACAATGCAATCGAAAATTTACGTCAAGTAAGTGGCCGTTTTTATTCAAGTTTGGCAAGTATTAACAGTAATACATTTAAAACTGAATCCCCGACACAAATCAATACTTTATTAAAACAATCTGAAACGTCTAATCTTAATTTATTAACAATGAGGTTAAATCAAGACATAGCGCGTGAACAAATCAAACTCTCACAATCAGGTCATTTACCAACAGCAAGTTTAGATGCATCGACAAATTTAAATAAAACTGATAGATATGGTAACAACATAGCACCTGGTGCACATGGTGGCAAATCTTATTCAGGGAATAACTATGTTGGCGTCAGTGTAAACCTACCAATCTTTTCAGGTGGTGCAACAATGTCTAAAGTTGAACAAGCCCAACAAAACTATGTAAGTTTCAGCGAAAAACTAGAAAGTACTAATCGTAGTGTTATTAATCAAGTCCGTTCATCATATAATAATATTTCATCATCCATTAGTGCAATCAAAGCTTATCAACAAGCAGTTATTTCTGCACAAAGTTCATTAGAATCAACAAACGCTGGTTATCTAGCAGGAACGCGAACAATCGTTGACGTATTAAATGCTACAACACAACTATACAGTTCAAAACAGCGCTTATCTGATGCGAAATATAATTACTTAACTAGTCTACTACAACTTAAATATGCTGTTGGCACATTAACTGCAGACGATTTAGTCTATCTAAACAATATGTTAGGAAAAGAAGTTAGCACTTTAGTAACTATAAAATAATTATCGTATTAGTTATATAATAAAAAAGGCGAAATAATCGCCTTTTTTATTATATTTAAACGTAATTATCACTCAAGCCATCGCATTCAGCACAAATTCAATAAATGCTTTTAACTTTGGTGGTTGCTGACAATCAGCTGTGTAAAGCATATTAAGCTGCTTCGCGGGTGGTAAAAATGACTGTAATACAGGAAGTAATTTCTTTTGCGTGATCGGTTCTTGTAACATAGCTTCAGGTAACATTGTGATACCTAATCCTTCAATTGCCGCTATCGCTAAAGCCGACGTCTGATTGCTTTGAAATGATCCTGATATAGGAATATTAATTAATTCACCATTAATCATAAATGGCCAAATATAGTCTTTGCTATTTTGATTAGCATACTGATAAACCAAACACCGATGTTGTTTCAAATCATATGGTGTTAATGGAATACCGTATTCTGCCAAATAATTTGGTGAAGCAGCAAAAATAAGTTGATGAGGATTAAGTCTACGAGCAATGAGGCTAGAATCACTCAAATCACCAATACGAAACGCGATATCAAAACCATCCTTAACTAAATCAACATAATGATCACTCAACTGAATATCAACACTAATTTTTGGATAACAATTTAGAAACCGACTAATTAGTGACACTAAAGCAGAATTACCAAACGTAAATGGTGCACTAATTCTAAGCACTCCACTAGGTTCGTCTAAAAATTGTTGTGCAAGCATAGTGGTAGCTTTAACTTCACCCAAAATACTTAAGCAACGTTCATAATACTGCTTACCAAATTCAGTAAGATTTTGTGAGCGAGTTGTTCGATTAAGTAACTTTAGCCCTAATTGCGTTTCTAAAAAAAGAATATATTTCGCAACCATTTGAGGAGAGGTATTTAATGAAATAGAAGCTGATGCAAATGAACCTGTTTTTACAGTCAATACAAAAGCTTCCATACTCCTAAATAAATCCATATTACCAACCGATAGTTGTTAATAAAACAACTTTTAAGATATTTATTACTTTTTATTTTACAAATATCATAGCATAAATCAAGCGAATATCTAAAAGGAGTAAATATATGAAAAAAATCGGCATTATAGGTGCAGGATTTGTCAGTCAAGCTTGCGCAACACTATTTATGCAAGCAGGTTATCAAGTTATGCTAAGCAATTCTAGAGATAAAAGTACACTATTTAGTGTAGCTACACGCTTAAACTGTCAAATTGGAAGCCAAGAAGAAGCCATTAAATTTGCTGATATCATTCTCGTTGCTATTCCTTTTATCAATTATACACATTTACCCACTGAATTACTCCGAGGCAAAATAGTACTTGATGCTACTAACTATTACCCTGAACGCGATGGGTATTTAGAACCATTAGATAAATATGAAATAACAACCAGTGAGCTAATGGCCAAACATCTTAATAAGTCTAAAGTTGTTAAAGTCTTCAATGCCATTCTTGCTAAAGATGTTGTTAAAGATGCAAAACCTAATGATCAATCCGATAGAAGGGCAATTCCTATCGCTGGAAACGATTTAGCCACCAAACAGACTGTTATCAATCTACTAGAAAATATCGGCTATGATTATGTTGATGTCGGTGCTTTATCAAATAGCTGGCGATTTGAACGAGCAAAACCGGCTTATTGCATACCATTAAATCGTCAACAGTTGAATGATGTTATAGCACAAACCACAAGAGAATTTGAAGTACCACACAATTCATGGCAAACAAATAATCAACAAAGATAAAAAATCAAAATAAGCCCTTTCTTCTATCATAATGAAGATACATTTATCGCCTATTCAATAGGTTAAATAGTGTTACTTAAAGAGAAATTTGAAATATTAATTAAAGGAAATAAAAATGATCAATCCAAATAAAAGATATACTGTTATAACCGGCGCCAGTTCTGGCATAGGTTATGCAACCGCCCTTGCCTTTGCCAAACGAAATAAAAACCTTATTATTACAGCAAGAAGACAAGAAAATTTAGAACATTTACGACAAGAAATAGCAAAAATTAACCCAACATTAGAAGTAATTATAAAAGTTTGTGATTTATCACAGCCAACCAACGCTTATTCCCTTTTTAATGATTTAAGCAACTATTTTATTGAAACATGGATTAATAATGCTGGTTTTGGTCATTACGGCAGTGTTCGTGATCAAGATTTAGAAAAAATCGAATCAATGCTTCATTTAAATATTGAAACCCTAACGATTTTTTCAACACTATATGTACGTAAATATCAAAATGAACCCGGAACACAACTAATAAACATCTCCTCACGAGGCGGATATACTATCGTTCCCAATGCAGTAACCTATTGCGCAACAAAATTCTATGTCAACGCCTTTACCGAAGGGCTAGCACAGGAATTAAAGCAAGCTAATGCCCAATTAACCGCAAAGGTATTAGCTCCCGCTGCAACAAAAACAGAATTTGGTGAAAAAGCCAATAATGTCAGTGAATACAACTACGATACGAGTTTTACAAAGTACCATACAGCCAAGCAGATGGCCGAATTTTTACTGGCTTTATACGATAGTAACAACATTATTGGCGAGATTAATACTAAAGATTTCTCTTTTTCACTAAAAGACAGCATATTTCCTTATTCAGGAAATCCGTCAGAAAATCAAAAATAAAACAATAACGAATTTACATGCAATGTTAAATCAAACAGCAACATATGATTTTTAACAAAATTGAACTTTGGCAATCGTTATTTTGATTGCCAATTTTAAGTTAAAAATAAAAATATAACAGCCATTATAATTAAAGGCCATTTCTAAATAACAGCCTTCTAACTTTTCACCACAGCAAACACCATCAACGTCAACAAACGATTTACCTTGAGGTAATGATTTTAATGTGACATTAGATATCGGTTTTATCTGTTTATCCTAAAAAAGGCTTACTAAAATATTAATAAAAACCTATCAATAATAAACTTAATAAAGCCATCAATTGATAAGCAAAATAATAAAATACTCATATTGAAAATATGATTATAAAACCAATTAATGACTAGAACTTAAATTAATATTATTACAATATAAAAAAACAAATATACATACAATTACATTTGAATTAGATTCATTAATGATTCTATTTTTGCAATTCTATCTTCAACTTTTTTGGCAGCACCATCCAACGAATATCCATCTTCCATTAACTCTTGAATCAAAACAATTTTTTTTATATTCGCTAAATCAAATTGACGAGACTTAGATTGTGGATCAACTGTTTTAATGATGCCTTTTTCTTCCCAATATCGTAATTTTCTAACTGGAATTTTTGTCATTTCAGAAACCTCGCCAATACCAACAATCACGGTTAATAAAAAGTCATCATATGAATTCTTAACAGAAATATCTTCCATAGCAAAACCTTTTTCATCATTTATTTTTCTATATTTTATCGATTAAATTATATTGTTACAACAAATTATGTTGATTTAAAAACCGAAATGGATATATACTGCAATTATTGTAGTTTAAATACAACAATTAAACTTAAAGGACTTATCAATGAAATATAAGTTAATCGTAGGAACAACATTAATTCCTTTTATAGCGCTTGCTGTTGTCACCCTTCTCTACATTTTTTTACCCATTCCAGAAAATTTACTAATTTTTATCAAAGGTAGTACACCAAGTAATGTCAGCTTATTAACAAGTATATTTGGTATTTTTTACGCGATTGGACTAATTATTTGGGGAATTTTATCAGATAAAATAGGCAAAGATTTTACTTTAGCAATAGGCTTACTACTTTTAGCATTAATCACTTTTATTATTCCATTGATAAGTGGTTATTATTTATTGTTGTTAGCACGTTCCATCCAAGGCTTTTGTGCAGCCTCATTTCCACCTGTTGCATTAGCGTGGATTTCGGTTAACCTTGCTGATGCAACAAAATCTAAAGCAATCTCAATTATTAGTTGTACGTTTCTACTCGCAACAACCATTGGGCAATGGTTTGGTTCAATAATGATTGTTGATTCACTGCACAAATCTATGTGGTTTTTAGGTACTATTTACACATTAGGCGGTGTATGCTTTTATTTCAACAGTTCAAAAAGCAATAAGAAAAAACCAACACTACAAAAAACATCAATAACTTCAATTTTTAGTAAACTTCCCAACATTTTGTTTAATAAAAAATTATTTCCTATCTATTGTTGTTCGCTCTTTGTTCTACTTAGTTTTGTTAGTCTTTATTCAATATTACACCATAGTTTATTAATTATTTATGTACCAACACTACGTAATATAAGCATTATTGCTATATTATTTAGTCTAACAGCTGGTTATCTATTTAAGCTAATCAAACCATTATACGTATTATTCATTGCATTATGTCTAATGAGCACTTCGTTATTAATTCACTGTTTTTATATTAATAACCAATTAAATTTTGTTAGTCTTTTATTTATTATCCATTTTATATTTGTTTTTGGACTAGCCTATGCCATTCCATCAATGATTACATGTATTACAATCAAATCTGAAGCTGAAAGTCGTGGCATTGCCGTATCGCTATACACCTGTGTTTTATTTATTGGTGCGAGTATAGGCGCCTTTTTACCAACCATTTTTGAAATGAATAATTTAATTTTACTCATCACCCTTTTTCTATTTATTTGTGCATTGCAACTAATATTAAATAAAAGAAATTACCATTAAGGTTTTTTTATAATGAAAAAAATATTTATTAGCTTAATACTTATAACAAGTTTTTTAAATTCAACTTGTTACGCAAAAGAAATGAGTACAATAAAGGAACAAACTATGAACTCAACACAAGTACAACAAGCAAAAAACATACTTGTACCAAGCTTTCAAAAGTTATTACAAAATGCAGAACGTGATTTTAATTTAGTATTAACTAAACAGGGACTCCACAATAAACAGCCTGTCACTCTTTATCGTTTTGAACCCAATGAAAACATACATCTTGAACAACAACATGTTTCATTATTAATTAATAATACTACTAAAAATTTACAAGGATTAGTAAGATTACTACCTAAATATCAGTCTTCTAGCCAACAAGTTTCCAAAGAAACCGCATTACAAATTACTCTAAATTTTCTTAAAGACTATGCACCAGATTTATTAGATAACTATAATAATAAGTGGATCAATACCCATAACGAAACTATTATTGTTGATGGCAAAAAAAACACACTAACTGGTATGAAAGTCAAATGTCGTGATTTAAATACTGGCCTCTATTTTTGGACTATCATAGGACCTGATCAAACAG
The DNA here is from genome assembly GCF_009795865.1 of Gilliamella sp. Pas-s27. Taxonomy (NCBI): domain Bacteria; kingdom Pseudomonadati; phylum Pseudomonadota; class Gammaproteobacteria; order Orbales; family Orbaceae; genus Gilliamella; species Gilliamella sp. Pas-s27. The sequence goes on along the minus strand of NZ_WTEW01000001.1, from coordinate 121,459 downwards.
AGATGGTTTTTGAAAGAGATATTGAATGGGATTTTATTCGAGCAGGAAGACAAACTCAAAAATGGTTACATGATAGTTGGTTAGCTAAACACCTATAATAGAAAAACAATACTAAAAAACAAATGCTACAATTATTTATCAAATTAACAAATTTCATACCGAAACGTATAGTTTCCTGAAACATCTTAACAAGCATATCAACTTGTTAAGATGCCGTTTATTTATAATAAAGATATCAGTTACGAAATTCGCATTCCCGGTTTAGCGCCACTATCTGGAGATAACAAGTACACACCGTCACCATCATCTTTATCACTTGCACAAAGCACCATACCTTCGGAAACACCAAAACGCATTTTACGAGGAGCTAAGTTGGCAATCATAATGGTTAAACGACCAATTAACACATCAGGATCAGGGTAAAACTGCTTAATACCTGAAAACACGTTACGGGTTTCATCGCCAATATCAAGTGTCAATTGAAGTAATTTATCAGAGCCTTCAACAAAACAGGCATGTTTAATCAACGCTACACGCATATCGACTTTAGCAAAATCGTCAAAATTAATCGTCTCAGCGATAGGTTCAGCAACGAGTGGTTTTGTTGGTTGCGCTAGTGCAGCTTGTTGTTTTGTTTCGTCAATCATAGCGGTGATTTTATCCATATCAATACGGTTAAATAAGGCTTTGAACTGATTAATCTTATGATTTGTTAAAGCGTTATCAATAGAATTCCATGTTAATTGACTATTTAAAAATGCCTCACTGCGCTCAGCTAACGAAGGCACAATTGGTTTTAAATAGGTCATCAAAATGCGGAATAAGTGAATACCCATCGAGCAAATATCTTGCAATGCTTGATCTTGCCCTTCTTGTTTAGCAACCACCCAAGGGGCTTTTTCGTCAATATAGCGATTCGCTTCATCAGCGAGTGCCATAATTTCACGAATAGCCTTACCTGATTCGCGTTGTTCAAAATAGTCAGCAATTACTTTAGATTTTTCAACAAACAAGGCATACAATTCAGGCTCTGCCACTTTGGCTGATAATTTACCGTCGAAACGTTTATGAATAAAACCAGCCGAACGCGAAGCAATATTAACAACTTTATTGACTAAATCGCTATTTACACGTTGAACAAAGTCTTCTAAATTCAAATCAATATCATCAATATGTGACGACAATTTAGCTGCATAATAATAACGCAAACAATCAGGATCTAAGTGTTTTAAATAGGTACTTGCTTGAATAAAAGTACCACGCGATTTCGACATTTTTGCGCCGTCAACCGTCACATAACCATGTACAAAGATATTAGAAGGCTTACGATATTCACTGCCGTCTAACATTGCCGGCCAAAACAAACTATGGAAGTAGACAATATCCTTACCAATAAAATGATATAATTCAGTACTTGAATCTTTACGCCAAAACTCATCAAAAATCGGTTTATTTTGTGTATTGCAGTAATTTAAAAAAGACCCCATATAACCAATTGGCGCATCTAACCAAACGTAGAAATATTTGCCTGGCGCATCAGGGATTTCAAAACCAAAATAAGGCGCATCACGGCTGATATCCCAAGGTTGCAAACCAGATTCGAACCACTCTTGCATTTTATTCGCCACTTGGTCTTGAAGTGTTCCTGAGCGAATCCACTCTTGCAACATATTTGAAAAAGCAGGCAAATCAAAAAAGAAGTGTTCAGACTCTTTTAAAATCGGCGTGGCGCCCGAAACCACAGACTTAGGGTCAATTAAATCAATAGGATTATAAGTAGCACTACACACTTCACAGTTATCACCATATTGATCGGGCGCTTTACAACGTGGGCAAGTGCCTTTTACAAAGCGATCAGGTAAAAACATCTGTTTTTCAGGATCAAATAGCTGTGAAATAACTTTAGTTTTAATATAACCATTTGCTTTTAAACGTTTATAAATTTGCTCTGATATTTCACGATTTTCTGGGCTATGGGTTGAATGGTAATTATCATAACTGATATTAAACCCAGCAAAATCGCGCTGATGCTCGGTTTTAACTTCACTAATCATCTGTTCTGGCGTAATACCAAGTTGTTGTGCTTTGAGCATAATTGGCGTGCCATGGGCATCGTCAGCACAAATAAAATAGATCTCATTACCACGCATACGTTGATAGCGTACCCATACATCAGCTTGAATGTGTTCAAGCATATGACCTAAGTGAATTGCACCATTGGCATAAGGCAGTGCACAAGTCACCAATATTTTGCGTTGAGTTGTCATGTTGATTTATTACCCTTTTTTACATAATGACAGAAATAGTACATCAAACGTGGGATTATCGCTAGATTTATGCCATAATTTAATAAAATTTCTATGCCCAATTAGCTTTGTTGGTAGTTAAATAATTTTGTTAAAAAATGCCAAATAACGCCTAACTATTTATCATGCGCTAAACCTTTAACGAATCAAACTAAAAAGCAAACAAGCATAAATATTGATACATAAAGAGATCACAATAATGAATATTGAAGTAAAAAAAATTCTTGAGAATTTTACTCATCCAACTTTGCAAAAAAATTTATTTGAACTTGGCGCAATACAAAAAATCGAAATATTAAACCACCGCTTATCTATTAACCTAACCATGCCTTTTGTTTGGCAAAGCGGTTTTGACGCCCTAAAAAAAACAACTACTCCTGAATTACTTAAACTTAACGGTATTAACGATATTGACTGGTGCCTTGAATATAAAATTGCCACCTTAAAACGTGCTAATAACCAACAGGCCATTAATAATATAAAAAATATTATCGCCATAAGTTCTGGTAAAGGAGGCGTGGGTAAATCATCAACAGCAATCAATTTAGCATTAGCTTTACAAAAGCAAGGCGCTAAAGTAGGTATTTTAGATGCCGATATTTATGGCCCCTCGATTCCAACCATGTTGGGTACAGAAAAAGAGCACCCATTAACACCAGACAATAAACACATGACCCCAATTATGGCATATGGATTAGCCAGTAACTCCATAGGTTATTTAGTTGACCCTGATGGTGCAATGGTATGGCGTGGACCAATGGCAAGCAAAGCATTACTACAAATATTACAAGATACGCTTTGGCCTGAACTTGATTATCTTGTTATTGATATGCCACCAGGTACTGGGGATATTCAATTAACGCTTGCTCAAAATATTCCAGTAACGGCGGCCATAATTGTTAGCACCCCACAAGACATTGCATTAATTGATGCCAAAAAAGGTATTACCATGTTTAATAAGGTCAACATTCCAACACTAGGAATTATTGAAAACATGAGTTACCACATTTGTGAAAATTGTGGTCACCACGAAACAATATTTGGTGAAGGAGGCGCACAACGTTTGGCCAATCAATATCAAACAAAATTGCTTGGACAAGTACCACTTCATAAAATCTTACGCCAAGATCTTGATACAGGAAAACCCACAGTCATTAGCCATCCTGATAGCGAATTTACTCAACTTTATGGCCAAATTGCCGAACATATTGCTAGCGAGTTATATTGGCAAGGAAAAACGATTTTTCCTGATATAGCGTTTAAAACATTGTAACTTAAAAACCAAACTATTGGCTGTAAAAACCACAGCCAAAATTAGATAAATTTTATAACAAACAATACTGACTAATTTCCTCGATGATTTATTAATGAAATTTGATTAATATAGAAATTCCTCAATGTGTTAACAGCAACGTTATCAACGATAACAGTAATCGGCTAATTCATTCGATAAAAACAGATAATGCTATTGCTGATCTGCTCATTTAGTTCTATATTCAACTAACGCTATCATGTGCAAAAGCTTTAATGCATTGGAAGTCGTTACACTATCCCCCCATAATTTGTCACAACACTAAGGAAACAATTATGCAAAAAAGAGCGAATGAAGTCACAATGCGTGGTAACCCAATTACTTTATTAGGTCCAAAAATCAATGTCGGTGATTTGGCACCTGATTTTACTGTGCAAGATCTAGAGATGAAACCGATAAAATTATCCGATTTTAGTGGCAAAGTAAGAATAATAAATTCAGTACCATCAATTGACACATCGGTCTGTAGTGCCCAGGTTCACCATTTCAATGTCGAAGCAGCAAAACTAAAAGATACCGTAATATTTTCAATTAGTGTTGATCTACCTTTTGCATTAAACCGTTATTGTGCAGCTGAGGGGATTGATGCCGTTAAAGTCACCTCAGATCATAAAGAACTCAACTTTGGTTTAAAATATGGCGTTGTTATTGAACAGCTACGGTTACTTACTCGAGCCGTATTTGTCATTGATAAAAATGACAAGATTGTTTACGTTGAATATGTAAAAGAGACCTCGTCTGAGCCTGATTATGACAAAGCCCTAGCGGCAGCTAAAGTATTAGCATAAATCACGATATAATATATCGCTACCTAATAATATTGGTAGCGATATACTTTAAGATTAATTTATAGCAACTATTTAATAGACAAAAATATTCAGTTATAATCAAAAGTAATCTAATCTTCCCGCCACAATCTTAATCATGAATAATAACATTACCCGATCTCGTATTTGGTCATCTATTCTATGCCTTGCATTTGCTGCATTTATTTTTAACACAACAGAATTTATACCTGTTGGTCTACTGCCTGATATCGCAAAAAGTTTTTCGATGGATAATGCTCATGCCGGATTGTTACTAACAATTTATGCGTGGTCGGTTTCGCTACTATCGTTGCCACTAACGGTATTAACCTCCCAAATGGAACGAAAAAAGCTACTCATATTACTATTCTGCTTATTTATTGGTAGTCACCTATTAGCTGGGATAGCGTGGAATTTCTACAGCTTAGTGGCAGCCAGAATTGGCATCGCTTGTGCACATGCCGTCTTTTGGGCTATCACAACGCCACTCGCCGTTCGACTAGCACCCAATGGCAAAAAAGCCAAAGCCATGGGCTTTATTGTGATTGGTGTTTCAATGGCTACCATACTCGGCATTCCGATTGGAACAATAATCGGGCAATGGGTCGGCTGGCGCGTAACCTTTTTATGTATTGGCTTCTTCGCCTTTTGTGTCATGCTAATACTGATTAACTTATTACCTAAGTTACCAAGCACCAACATCATTTCGATGAAAAACATACCACAGGTACTAAAACGCCCAGTACTGCTTAACATCTACCTACTCACTGCGATCATTATTGCAGGACACTTTACGGCTTACACCTACATCACCCCATTTATGACAAATGTTGGTGGATTTGATCAACACGTCATTGTCGGTTTATTACTGGTTGTTGGATTTTCAGGCATGATTGGCAGTGTGATTTTTGCCAAATATGCCAACAAAAACCCAACGGCCATTTTGTTTATTCCCGTATTAACATTAGGCATTTGCTTATTATCGCTTGACGTTAGTTCGCTCAGCATCTACACCGCCATTATTCAGTGCTTGGTATGGGGGCTTTCAGTGACCATTATCGGCATGGTTATGCAAAGCAAAGTCATTGACGCTGCACCTGACGCAACCGACATTGCCACATCGGTTTATTCGGGCATCTACAACATCGGCATTGGAGGGGGCGCATTTATTGGCAGTAAGGTACTCATTTTCCTATCAACCAAAGACATCGGATTTGTAGGGGCAATTTTTGTCATCATTGCCCTACTATTGTTCGCCTTTCATTCTAGAAAGCTGTGGAACATCAAAACGGAAGAATCACAACAGAATTAATCCCCCACAAGCCAAACAGCATTATTTATTAACCACAATGATAAATAATGCTCAACATGGCTGATTGGCAAAGGGTTATGACTGACTTAACGACTCTAACTGCTCCCACCTTTCAAAGACAGCCTCTAGCTCGGCTTCTTTGTCGGCTAACTGCTGCAATATGGCGTTAGTCACCTCGTGAGGTTGATTAAAAAAGTCGTGATGACTCACTTGCTGTTGCAAATCGGCAATATCGCTTTCTAACTGCTCTAACCGACTTGGCAATTGTGCTAGCTCGCGTTGCTCGTTATAACTCAGCTTAACACGTTTTTTAGTGGCTTGTTCATGACGAGGCAAAGTTGCAACGTTGTTAGCTTCTTTTTTGGCTGACTCAGCATTCTGATTAACCGTCGCCACTTTAACTGGCTGAGCTTGCTGTTGTTGTTGAAGTGCATCGGCATAACCGCCAGCATAAACACCAATACGGCCTTGATCTTCAAAAAACCAACATTGAGTCACCACATTATCAACAAATTGCCGATCATGGCTAACTAACAAAACGGTTCCTTGATAATCGTTGACTAACTCCTCTAACAACTCGAGCGTTTCGATATCAAGATCATTGGTGGGTTCGTCAAGGACTAACAAATTACTGGGTTTTAAAAACAGCTTAGCTAGCAATAAACGATTACGCTCCCCACCAGATAGCGCTCGCACAGGTGTTCTTGCCCGTTTAGGTGGAAACAAAAAGTCTTGCAAATATCCCAATACATGACGTGATCGACCATTTACCATCACCTCTTGTTTACCTTCAGCCAAATTATCCATCACTGTTTTTTCGGGATCGAGCTCTAACCGATACTGGTCAAAATAAGCTACTTCAAGCTTTGTACCACAATGTACACTACCTGATGTCGGTTGCAAATTACCTAACATCAGCTTAAGCAACGTTGTTTTACCAATACCATTAGGCCCAATCAACGCTATCTTATCGCCACGCAACACTTGCACACTAAAATCATTTACGAGCAACTTATCTTCAACTTGATAAGTTACATTATCAAGCTCAAAAACGATCTTCCCTGAACGTAACGCCTCTTCAATTTGCATCTTGGCATTACCCATAACTTGACGACGCTCATTATACTCTTGACGCATTGCCTTTAACGCACGTACTCGCCCTTCGTTACGTGTACGGCGAGCTTTAATACCTTGTCTAATCCAGACCTCTTCTTGAGCAAGTTTTTTATCGAATTCTGCATTTTGTAACGCTTCAACGCGTAGTGCTTCCTCTTTGCCCAACAGATAATTATCGTAATTACCACTCCAAGACGAAATATGCCCTCGATCTAAATCAATAATACGTGTTGCCATTTGACGAATAAACGAACGATCATGAGAGATAAACACAATACTGCCATTAAAGCTTTTTAAAAACTCTTCTAGCCATTTAATGGTCTCAATATCTAAATGGTTTGTTGGTTCATCAAGCAATAAGACTGTCGGTTGACAAACCAACGCCTTTGCTAAAGCCGCTTTACGCAACCACCCACCCGATAACGAAGACAACAACGCATCGCCATCTAACGACAATGACGAAATCACATTACGAATACGGCTATCTAATTGCCAACCATTTTGATGATCTAACTGTTCTTGCAATTTGGCTAATTTAGTTAAATTACTTTCACTAGGATCTTGCTCAATACGGTGGGATAAATCGTAATAATCTCTTAACAACTGCGCCTGTTCGTGCAAACCTTCAGCAACAAAATCAAATACATTACCTTGCACATCACGTGGAGGATCTTGCTGTAAGCGTGACACAATCACATTATTTTCATAAATAATTTGCCCTTCATCTAGTGGCACTTCTTTATTTAGTACTTTAAGTAACGTCGACTTGCCAGCACCATTACGGCCAACAAGACAAACACGCTCGCTTGGCTCAATAGACATATCGATATGATCAAGTAGCGGTGCATCGCTAAATGAAAGATAAGCATTGGTAAGATTAATTAATGACATATTATTGGTTTTTATTGGATATTAAGTAATAAGACGCTATTCTATCACAAAGTTGCCCAAGTCAACTAAATCAAATACCAAAGATACACTAATAGGTCTCACAAATATTAGAAATCACTATTCAGCTCTATCAAAAAAAACAATTACTGTTTATATTAACTAACAAAATATTATTTAGATTTTTATATGAGGATAATTATGAGTCACATGTGGACATTTCAGCGTGTCGGTGGGCTTGATCAAGTTGTATTTAAAAACGCCAATGACATTATCAATTTACCTAATTTAGATCCTAAATTATGGGTAGCACTAAGTTGCCCAACCACAGGTCTTGATTTTGACGAAAGAACCTTAGAACTACTTGATTCAGATAAAGACGGACGTATCCGTATTCCTGATATCCTTGATGCTATTAGTTGGACACAAGACAAAATCACCTCATTTGACAGTATCTTACAGTCCAGTGAAACACTGCCTTTATCCGAAATTAACACCTCGACCCCACAGGGGCAAAAGCTATCGATTACCGCACACAGCATCTTAGCTAGCTTAAATAAAAACGGCATAGATTATTTAACGCAAGATGATATACAGCAATCAATACAAAGCAATGCAAACAAACTTTATAATGGTGATTTAATCTTCCCTGCCTCAAGCGAATTATCGGCTGACATGCAAATCTTTATCCAAACCGCCATCGACACAACGGGCGCACAAAAAGATATGAGTGGACAAGATGGCATCGATCTAAATATTGCCACCACCTTCGTTGACAACCTAAAAACATGGTTACAATGGCAAACACAAATCAGCACCACACCAACTCCATTTAGGGAAAACAGCGCTGAAATTTGGAAGTTAATCGAACAACTCAAACCTAAAATTGATGATTATTTTTTACGGGTTGAACTTGCACAATATGCACCGCAAGCACAAACCTCGCTCAATGTCGATGAAAAATTCATTGTGCCTACACAAAATGGACTATTATCAGACAAAGACTTAACTGAACTACCCCTATCAAAAATCGACATCAACAACACACTTGATCTTGTCAATGGGCTTAACCCGCTTTGGAAAGCAAAAATTAGCCGCTTCAAAACATTAGTAGAATCATCGCTATCCAATCCCGACCAACTCACCCAACAAGAGTGGCAAGATATTCAACAAAATTTAAAAACTTATGCCACACTAATCAGCGCAAAACCCGAAATAGCGCAATTAACTGTTGCAACAAAACCATCGGCTAGCATAGAAGACATCCCCAACAACACCATCGTTAACTTAGCCAACGGTGACTTACTCAACGAATTTAAACAAATGGTTGAACAAGACAATCAAACACCGATATCCGCATCAGACATAATCACATTAGAAAAGTTAGTTCTATTTCACAAACATCTTTACCGCTTACTGGTTAACTTTGTTTCTTTTGCGGACTTCTTTTCGCTAAAAACACGAGCTGCCTTTCAGCTAGGAAAGCTGTATATTGATGGACGTTGTGCTACTCTCTGTGTTGCTGTTGATAACATTGCCAAACACACAGTAATGGCAAACTATTCCGAGCTCTGCTTACTCTATTGTGAATGCACAAGAAATGGACAAAAAAAGACCATTGCTGCCGCAATAACCGCAGGGCAAGGTGATTTATTGATTGAAGGACGTAATGGCGTATTTATTGACAACGACGGCAACGACTGGGATGCCAATGTGGTCAAAATCATCACTAAACCCATCAGCATACAACAAGCAATTTGGGCACCTTATCAACGAATGGGGCGCGTGATTACTGAACAAATAAATAAATGGGCAAGCAGTAAAGATGCCAACATTGAAAAATCAAGTGAACAGGCACTACAAAACCCAAACAACAAATTTGACATTGGCAAAAGTGTGGGAATTTTTGCCGCAATTGGGTTAGCAATTGGCGCAATCGGCACAGCATTAGCCACAATATTCCAAGCCATTTTTGCACTAGCTTGGTGGCAAGTACCTTTGGTTTTTATAGGATTATTCCTGATTATTTCTGGCCCTTCTGTTATTTTGGCATGGTTAAAATTACGTCGAAGAACACTTGGACCATTACTAGAAGCATCAGGTTGGGCAATTAATGGGCAAGTTAAAATTAACTTAATGTTAGGAAGCTTACTCACCAGTAAAGCCCAGCTCCCTGCCGATGCAAAACGCAATTTGCGTGATCCAATGAAACAACGTCACCACAAACTCGCTATTATTTTTTGGTTAGCAATTTTACTCGGTATTGGGGCTACAGGAGGTTGGTTATGGCATGAGGGTTACCTTGACCATTACATTAAGGAACACAAACAAGAACAGATACAAAATAAAACCGAGACAAACGCCAACATTGATAAATAAAATCAACTTAACAACACATTTCGCCGACAATTGTCGACTGTCGGCGAAATTAAACAACAATCAATGCTGGTAAACCGGCAAACATCGGCAAATAGCTAACACCTTTTCTTTCACGGCTTGAATCGTTTGCTCATCATCAATATTATCTAAAACATCACAAATCCAATTGGCTAAATCACGCGATTCGGCTTCCTTAAAACCACGACGAGTAATCGCCGGCGTACCAATACGCACACCAGATGTTACAAACGGACTTTGCGGATCTTTCGGCACACTATTTTTATTAACGGTAATATTCGCACTGCCTAACGCAGCATCGGCTTCTTTACCAGTAATATTTTTATCAACTAAATCAATTAAAAATAGGTGATTGTGTGTTTCACCAGAAACCACCTTATAACCACGTTTTAAAATCACCTCAACCATAGCTTTAGCGTTTTTCACTACTTGTTGTTGATAAGTTTTATACTCAGGCTCCATCGCCTCTTTTAACGCAACGGCTTTAGCTGCTATCACATGCATTAAAGGTCCGCCTTGCGCTCCGGGAAAGACAGCAGAATTTAACTTTTTATATAACTCTTCACTACCACCTTTAGCCAAAATCAAACCACCACGAGGACCCCCAAGCGTTTTATGCGTTGTTGTCGTCACCACATGCGCATAAGGGACAGGATTAGGATAAACTCCTGCCGCAACTAACCCAGCGACATGCGCCATATCCACAAATAAATAAGCCCCCACACTATCGGCGATTTCACGCATACGTTGCCAATCCACTACCCCAGAATAAGCCGAAAACCCACCAATAATCATTTTTGGTTTAGATTCTTGAGCTGTTTTAGCCAACTTGTCATAATCAATACGCCCTGAATCATCAACTCCATAATCCACAATATGATAAAGCTTACCTGAAAAGCTAACGGGTGAACCGTGCGTCAAATGACCACCTTCAGACAAGTTCATACCTAAAACAGTATCACCGGTATTTAAAAGCGCCATATAAACAGCAAAATTCGCTTGAGAACCAGAATGTGGTTGCACATTGGCATAGTCTGCACCAAATAGAGCCTTAGCCCGTTCAATTGCTAATTTTTCAACAATATCAACATATTCACAACCACCATAATAACGTTTACCAGGATAACCTTCGGCATATTTATTGGTTAATTGCGAACCTTGTGCTTGCATTACGCGTGGACTGGTGTAGTTTTCAGATGCGATCAATTCAAGGTGATCTTCTTGACGCTGCTCCTCACCTTTTATCGCATCCCAAAGTTCCTTATCGTACTCGGCAATAGCCATCTTGTTGCTAAACATATTGGCTCCTTATCATCTAATTATACAGTTTATCGGATTTTGCTTTATTGGCAGCAAAAATGGATGTTACACTCACATGGTTACTTAACAACCAAATGATTTCAATCTTTTTTTATTAGTTATAAGTAATATTAATAAACAGCAATAAAAATAGTAGCGTAACTTTTAAAAAGAATAACTGACATAAATAGTACTGCTTAACAGTATCATTTAAACAACTCAAAGCCACTCATAAGAATATTGATTTTATTTAAGTTATTAAAATCACAACAAAACAAAGACATCAATAAAATCAATATCTTTTCTGACAATTTTGTGTGGGATATAATGTTTTTTTGTTGGTTGATAGAGTGGATTGGTATAGTAGTTTCGAACGTTTGGGATTTTGGTGATCAAAATAGCTGTTGTGGTCACGTCCAATTTTGGGGGGCAGTTCAAAATCCCCTAAAAACCCCACGCATTGTCTGCATAATGTGGTCTACGGCTACCCTCCGCCGTCGCTCGCTCTTAACGCACCCGTTTGTGGGATTACTCATATCATCCTGATACTCGCCTCTACGAGGCCATCTTCGCTATGCTCAGATGTTCAAATTTGTTCCAGACAAATTTGTCGCTCCAGACAGAGAATAGCCTCGCCAAACATCCTGTTTAGCGTGCTAACCTCGCTCTGTTGTCGGCACATTCTGACGCCGGAATACGACAGACAATATAGCCGATTATTATTTATAATTATCTGATTAATTTTATTTTTTAATTACCACCTACACGGCGTTAAAGTGCTACCAACCTACGAAAGTAGTGAGTTTGTTTTTCTAAACCACCTACACGGCGTTAAAGATATAAAAGTTCGTGGAAGATTTTCAATAGTATTTCTAAACCACCTACACGGCGTTAAAGAAAATATCTTGGTGGTTTCTCTGCATTTGAAGTTTCTAAACCACCTACACGGCGTTAAAGTACTGATGCTGAATTAGTCGAGGCTCACGACTTTTCTAAACCACCTACACGGCGTTAAAGCTTCATCTTGTAATGAAACATACCCTTCATAATTTCTAAACCACCTACACGGCGTTAAAGAATTCATCTCAACGATAATCGCATTATCTGGCTTTCTAAACCACCTACACGGCGTTAAAGGAGCAGGAATTAATGCCCCGTCTGATTCGCATTTTCTAAACCACCTACACGGCGTTAAAGGCGCTGTAATCGTAGATTAGCCCTTATACCAATTTCTAAACCACCTACACGGCGTTAAAGTTAGCATGGTGGCAAATGGAGTTTGTGGCGGATTTCTAAACCACCTACACGGCGTTAAAGAAAGGATTATTTAGCGATGATGAAACGGTGATTTTCTAAACCACCTACACGGCGTTAAAGGTAATTACCTTCGGCTCTTGGATTTTGAACATTTTCTAAACCACCTACACGGCGTTAAAGTAGAGCTCAAGATTTGATAAATCTTGCTATATAAAGATAAACAACAATTTTGGCTTTGAAAACCCTTTTTTTAAGCTATTTTTTAATATTTTGATTTTATTGAATTTTAAATTATCGTAAAAAAAAGGGTTCGTCGAGTTTTGCATTTAAAAAAATAGACAGAAAATAAATTTAATCAAATTAACACTTTTCCTAAATAATTTTTAGGCAGTAATCGCATGTTTTTTTATAAAAAAGAAGTTAGAAATGCAATTGATTTTATTAAAATTTTTATTTTATCATGTTTTAAAAAATCACTTCCCTACCCCTTAAAACAATACTCATCCCCAATGGCGCTGCCTTGAACACCATATTGACGCAAATTATGATCAACGGCATTCATTGATTGCCAGTGGTTTTCACACCATTCTGGCGCAAGTAAGGTTGGCTTTCTGGCGTTAGCAGATATACGGTGATAAACAATATCTGCTGGGGTTTGTCTGATGATGTCGCCAGCAATATCAACATATTGCGCTAACGACAAAACTTCAAGCCGTCCTGCTCGCCATGCCTTTGCCATAATACTGCCATCAACAATATGTAATGGATGCAGCTTTAAGCCATCGACTCCGCTATTTAATACGCGCTCAAGGGTGATGATATTGTCCTGCTTGGTTTCTTTAGGCAAACCAATAATTAAGTGTGTGCATACTTTTATGCCCAGTTTGCGAGCTTTTTGGACCGTTTGGTGATAATCATTAAAGGTATGTCCACGATTGATGTCGTGTAGCGTTTTGTCGTGTGCAGTTTGCAAACCAAGCTCTAACCATACTTCAAAACCTTGCGATTGGTAACTTGCCAGTAATTCAAGTGCTTCACTAGGAACGCAGTCAGGGCGTGTACCCACGCAAAGCCCGACAATATCAGCACTATTTAGTGCCTGTTGGTACATGTCTTTGAGTATGGCAACTTCGGCATAGGTGCTAGTATAGGCTTGAAAGTAAGCTAGGTAGCGTTTGGACTTTTTCATTTGATGAGCTTGCGATACAAGTTGATCGGCAATCGATTTAACTTGTATTGATTCATCAATGATCGATGCTACATTACAAAAAGTACACCCACCAACGCCAATCGTGCCATCGCGGTTAGGGCAGCTAAAACCGCCGTGTAGAGTAAGTTTGTAGATCTTTTCACCGTATCGACGTTGGAGATCAGAACCAAAAGTGTTAACCACAAGATGAAGTTGCATAATAGACCAGAATAAGCGTTTTGGGTATTTTACGGAGTTAGTGAGTTGACTTCAAGTTGGGTGTGTTGAATTACGTTTTTCGCCTCAAAAAAACTTCAATAAAATCAATGCCTTTCCTGACTGTTTTTTGTGCGTTTTGTGGCGTCTTTCGCTATTTTTGCACGTTGCTTATTAACAAGTATATAATACCCCTTTAAAACTTGAGGCAATCTGCATGCAACTGGCGTTTTGTATTTATAAATATTTTCCTTTTGGTGGTTTGCAACGTGATTTTTTGCAAATTGCTAAAGCTTGCCAAGCTCAAGGTCACCATGTACGAATTTATGTGATGTCATGGCAAGGCGATAAACCAACAGACTTTGATGTAGTTTTGGTGCCTAAAAAAGGCTGGTCTAACCATAGCCGTAACCAATCTTATTACCGTTGGGTGAAGGCTCATTTACAAGCAAATCCTGTTGATTGTGTGGTTGGCTTTAATAAAATGCCTGATTTGGATGTTTATTTTGCGGGTGATACTTGTTATGCCGAAAAGGTGTCACACAAGGGCTTTTTGTATAAATGGTCAAAACGCTGTAAACACTATTTAGCTTTTGAAGATGCCGTATTTAATCAACAAAGCCAGACCAAAGTTATGGTACTAACAAAACAGCAGATCAGTGACTTTGAACGTTATTACCATACTGATCCATCACGCTTTTACCTATTGCCACCAGGCATTGCGCAAGATCGCCAATATCATTCTCAATCAAGTGCTAAAGGTAAGCAATTTAGGCAAGCCAATCAAATTGATGAGCACAATTTTGTTATTGTGCAAATTGGATCGGATTTTAAACGTAAGGGTGTGGATCGTTCTTTAACCGCCATTGCTGCACTACCTTGCAATTTAAAACAAAAAGTGACTTTTTTAGTGGTGGGACAAGATAATCCCGATGCTTATCAAAAACAGACTAAGCAACTCGGCATTGAGCATCAAGTACGTTTTTTTGCAGGGCGGAATGATATCCCTGATTTTTTGTTTGCGGCTGATTTGCTATTGCACCCTGCAAGGCAAGAAGCGGCAGGTATGGTGCTTATTGAGGGATTAGCCGCTGGGGTGCCAATGATTGTGTCAAGCATTTGTGGCTATGCTTATCATATTAATGATGCCAATGCTGGTGTTGTGCTTGATGAACCTTTTGTACAATCGGCGCTAAACAATGCTTTGCAAAATGCCATAACAAATCACGATCAGTTATTAACATGGCATCAAAATGCAATATATTATGGTAAAACCGCTGATTTATACCATTTAGCACAGCGTGCCACAGAGATTATTTTAGGTTGTGATAATCATGAATGAAATTAAGTTAAAAGCGCCTTTTGAGCAGTTATGGGCTGATAAAGATCCCTTTGCAGAAGTTGAGTTAATATCGGGCAAAGTCTATCGCGCAGTAAAGCAACGTAAGACGTTGAATTTTGAGCTTGGTGGCGAATCGTATTTTATTAAAATTCATCGCGGTACCACCGTGAAAGAGATTGTTAAAAATCTTATTTCGTTACGTTTGCCTGTTTTAGATGCCAAGCAAGAGTGGAATGCGATTGAGCGTTTAGCACAAGTGGGCGTTAATACGATGGATGGGCGAGCATTTGGTCGTAAGGGGCTAAATCCGCTGACTCGTCATTCATTTATTGTGACAAAAGATCTTAACCCTACCATCAGTTTAGAAGACTTTACTAAACCGTGGTTAACTAATCCACCTAGCTATCATATAAAGCGTTCTTTAGTGATTTATTTGGCAAAAATGGTGGCTCAAATGCACGCTGCTGGGGTGAATCATCGTGATTGTTATTTGTGTCACTTTTTGCTTGATATTCCGCTGTTTGAAGATCATCAGCAAATAAAACTGTCGGTAATTGATTTACACCGTGCTCAGATCCGTAAAACGGTTCCTGTTCGCTGGCGTGATAAAGATTTAATTGGACTTTATTTTTCAGCCATGAATATTGGACTAATCGATCGTGATATTTGGCGTTTTTTGAAAGTGTATTTTAATCAACCTTTAAAAACAATTTTGCGCAATGAGTCTAAGCTAATGGCAAGCATACATCGAAAAGTTGAACGAATTCGTAAAAGGACAGAAAAGTATCATCTTTAAAAATAAGGAGGTACCATGTTTATTGAGCAAATGGATATTTCAGGATTTAAAGGTATCAAAGCACTATCTTTAACCTTGAATCCAAGTGCTAGCGTGCTAATGGGTGAAAACCGTTGGGGGCGTTCAAGTTTAATTAGTGCGTTGCAATTGTTGTCGCTTGATAATCAGTTTTATCAATTTGTGGATTCTGATTTTTATCACGATCAATACGATGTCTATGGCAATAAGATTGTGATTAAAATTACCTATTGTGAATCCTATTTTAATGAGCTTAACAACCCCATTTATCAACCATTATTACCTGCGGCTTTCCCTGTTGATCAAGATAAACGGCGCCGAATTACTTATCTTATTACCGCAAATAAACAAACCAATAAGATTATAACTCAACATGCGTTGGTGGACTTACAACAAAGGGCATTAGCGTTTGCTGATCATAAATCATTAATTGCCCATTTAATAGGTCTTAATCCTGTTATGGCGTTGAAAAGTTCGATTAGTCCACAAAACTTACCCATAACCAATCAACCTTTATCGGAATACTATACTTCGCAACTCTGTGAGCAATTAAAAGCCTATTCGACCCAAATAACACCTGATGAGTTGCACCGCGGTTTGCAAGCTGCAAGAGCACTTTTGGAGTATTATTTTGCCGATCAGGAGCACCGTTACCATTATAAGCATGTAGCCCAAAACAGCTCACCACGTAGCGAAGATTGGGATTCGCTGGAGCGTATTAATAATGTATTAGATGATCTTGATAACGATTATTTGCGTACCGCATTACTGGGCATTTTAGGGGCGATTGTTAATGCCAAAGGGCATAATACGCTTTCACAACACGCTGTGCCTATTTTAATTTTAGAAGAGCCTGAAAGCCAGTTGCATCCGATTATTTTGTCGGTTGGCTTTCGGTTGTTGAAACATCTACCAACGCAAAAAATCATTACGTCTAATTCGAGTGATTTGGTTTCGTTATTTCCTTTAGAGTGTCTGTATCGATTAATTCGCCTACCCGATAAAATTGTGCCCAAATATATTACTCCCCAATCTTTTGGCGTTGATGATAGTCGGCGAATTTTATTCCATATTTTTTACCGTCGTGCCAGTGCTTTATTTGCCCGTTGTTGGCTGTTAGTTGAGGGGGAAACCGAAGTTTGGCTATTGCGTGAATTGGCGGAACAGAGTGGTTATCATTTGAGTTCAGAAGGTGTTCAACTTATTGAGTTTGCTCAGTGTGGTTTAAAACCGCTTATAAAATATGCCAATAAAATGGGGATTCATTGGTATGTCATTACCGATGGAGATATGGCAGGTAAAAAATATGCCGATACCGTAAAATCGTTATGTGGCGAAGATAAAAATCCTAATGCTCACTTAACCGTTTTACCGGCACGAGATATTGAAAATTTTTTATTTAAGCATGGATTTAGTCATGTCTATAAACTTGCTGCTTATAATACCACACAGCATATTGATCTGCCGGTACACCAAATTATACAAAAAGCGATCCATAAAAGCTCAAAACCTGATTTAGCTATTGCGGTTTGTGACGATGCCAAATTACGAGGTATAGATGCTATACCTCGTTTGCTAATGGATACTTTTGCCAAAATTATTAAAACGTCTAAAGCGTTTGTTTAGCTATTTTTTGAGATCAATATCAGGAAGATCAAACCATTCCGTCAAGATTAATTGACGGAATGGTATAAAAGTGAACTATTTAGCAATTCGCTTATATTTAGCTCGTTTTGGTTCAAGCGCTTCAGCACCAAGCGTGCGTTTTTTCCATTCTTCATATTCGGTAAAGTTACCTTCAAAGAATTCTACATGCCCTTCGTCTTGGTAATCTAAAATATGTGTGGCAATGCGATCTAAGAACCAACGGTCATGTGATATCACTAAAGCGCAACCCGGGAATTCAAGGAGTGCGTTTTCAAGTGCTCGTAAGGTTTCGACATCTAAATCATTCGTCGGTTCGTCAAGTAATAATACATTACCGCCCACTTGTAATAATTTAGCTAAATGCACTCGCCCACGTTCACCACCCGATAGCTCACCCACTCGTTTTTGCTGATCAACACCTTTAAAATTAAAACGCCCTACATAAGCACGGCTTGGTATTTCAAAATTACCAATGCGCATAATGTCTTGACCATTTGAAATTTCGTCCCAAACGGTTTTTTTGTCGTCCATACTGTCACGGAACTGGTCAACCGAAGCAAGCTGCACTGTGTCACCTAAGCTAATAGTACCTGAATCGGGTTGCTCTTTGCCTGATAGCATTCTAAATAGCGTTGACTTTCCTGCACCATTTGGACCAATAATACCGACAATCGCTCCTTTAGGAATACTAAAAGATAAGTTATCAATCAGTACACGGTCGCCATACGATTTAGTGAGGTTGTTTACCTCAATCACTTTATCGCCTAAACGTTGCCCAGGTGGAATAAAGAGCTCGTTAGTTTCGTTACGTTTTTGGTAATCGTTGCTGTTTAATTCTTCAAAACGCGCTAAACGGGCTTTGCTTTTAGCTTGACGACCTTTTGGATTTTGACGCACCCATTCAAGTTCTTTTTCGATTGATTTACGACGAGCTGATTCCGTTGCCGCTTCTTGCGCTAGACGCTGATCTTTTTGTTCCAACCAAGACGAGTAGTTACCTTCCCATGGAATACCTTCGCCACGGTCTAGCTCTAAAATCCAACCTGCAACGTTATCTAAAAAGTAACGGTCATGGGTAACGGCAACTACCGTACCTTCATAATCATGTAAGAATCGTTCGAGCCAAGCCACCGATTCGGCATCCAAATGGTTAGTTGGTTCGTCAATAAGTAACATATCTGGCTTTTCAAGTAATAATTGACAAATTGCCACTCGACGACGCTCACCGCCCGATAAGTTTTCGATTTTAGCATCCCAATCAGGTAAACGTAGTGCGTCGGCAGCTCGCTCTAATTGGTTATCAAGGTTATGAGCATCTTGCGTTTGAATAATGGCTTCAAGCTCAGCCTGTTCCTTGGCTAATTTGTCAAAATCAGCATCAGGATCAGCATAAGCAGCATAGACTTCGTCTAATCGAGCTAGCGCTCTTTTAGCATCACCAACCGCTTGCTCTACAGCTTCGCGCACGGTTTGTTTAGGATCTAATTTCGGTTCTTGGGGTAAATAACCAATTTTAATTCCCGGCTGTGGGCGTGCTTCGCCTTCGATTTCGGTATCAACCCCTGCCATAATTCGCAGTAAAGTGGATTTACCCGCACCATTTAAACCCAGCACACCAATTTTAGCCCCCGGGAAAAAGCTTAAAGAAATATCTTTTAAAATATAGCGTTTAGGAGGAACAATCTTCCCCACTCGATTCATAGTATAAACATATTGCGCCATGTCATTTTCCGTAATTTAAAAACAATAAGAATGATATTGTAACGATTCTTTTATTCGAATCTAGTGATAATTTATTATCGTTTGATTTAATGGAATATTATGTATATCTATTTACTCTTTTACTCTATTTTTGATTAAATAGAATATCCAAATGAAAATTGCCATAAGAGAAAGTAAAGCACCAGCAATAGCCACAGCGAGCCATCCATAATGGTTAAATAAATAAGTGGAACATAATGACCCTACTGTTCCACCAATAAAATAACATAACATATAACCTACGTTCATTCTGGTCGCCATATGTGGATCGTTTTGATAAATTGCATTTAAGCAAGATACATGTGTTATCTGTGCGGCTAAATTGATTAGCATAATACCAATAATTAAGACAATGATTGATGACGGGGCGAAGGATATTGGTAGCCATGAAAATAACAGTACTCCTAATCCAGAAAGAATTAACCAACTACCTTTTCCTTTATCTGATAATTTACCGACGATGGGTGATCCTAATGCACTTACACTACCTGCTAGTCCAAATAGACCAATAATAAAATCGGAATACTTATAAGGAGGATGACTCAATAAAAATGTTAATGGCGTCCAAAATAAACAAAATAAAGCAAAAGATAAACTACCAATTATGGCGAAAACTCGCAAAGAACTATTGCGTAATAGAAGCATAAAAATAGAGCCAATAAGCGGCCAATATTCAATAGTGTTGTTACTTTTATAACGTGGCAGTAAATATATAAATAACAATGTAATTACCACCATGCAACTGGCAGCAATTAAATAGACCATTCGCCAATCCATTAATGTAGAAATTGCACCAGCAAAAGTACGTCCAAGTAAAATGCCTAATAACATTCCACTCATTATCACACCTACAACTTTACCTTTATGACTAGGCTTAGCCAAAGTTGCAGCAAATGGCAATAATACTTGTGCTACTGCCGAAAATAGCCCTGTGATTGCCGTGCCAACAATTAATAATGTCAATGAATGAGAAAGCCCACTAATTAACAAACCTACTATTGTTAATAACATTAAAGCAATAATTAAAGTTTTACGCTCAATTTTATCGCCTAAAGGTGCAATAAATAATAGACCTAAAGCATAACTAAACTGAGCCGTTGTCATAATAGAACCAGCACGATCAACAGAAATATTTAAATCTTCGGTTATTGAATGTAATAATGGTAAAGCATAATAATTACTGGCAACGGTGATACCAACAGCAATAGCCATTAAAAGTATCATTCCAAATGAAAGTATAGGTTTATGCGGTTGGGATAAATTCATAACAAAATTCCTAAAATGATTAGGTAAAATATTATTAATAAATTATATTCATAAAAACAATTAGTTATTTTTAACTAAATACTATTATATAACCCCAAAATTATTGCAAATATTTATAAAAATTTAAATATTATGTTGTTATTTTAATAACAGCGAGTATATTTAGTTAGAATAGTAAACAAAAATATCCACCATATCTTAGTACAATTAATACGGAGGATATTTCAATTTATTTTATAAAAACGTGATAATTTGTTCTTTAGGTAGGCGTGATTTTGGACGATGTGCATTGCCGTCATTTTCAGCGCGATAGCCTAATGTTACAACAACTACACTTTTCAATCCTTTGCTTTTAAGATCTAATATTTCATCCATTTTTTCGGCGTCATATCCTTCAATAGCTGTTGAGTCAATACCAATTGCCGCTGCAGCAAAAAGCAGTTGCCCCAATGCAATATAAGCTTGTTTACTTTCCCAACATTGTTGTGATTCACTGGTTGTACTATTGAGCTTTACAAAGTGCCTACGACCTTGATCTTGTGCTTGTTTAAGATCGGCTGACGGGTATCTACCGTCTTTATCTTCTTGATTGAGTAGATTAACTAAATGGGCGTCGTCTAATGGTGTTTTAATGCAAAAAACAATAGTATGTGAAGCACCCGTCACTCTTGGTTGATTAAATTCAAGTATAGCCGGTAAAATTTTATTTTTTGCCACATCATTATCAATAACATAAAAATGCCACGGCTGAGAATTTACAGACGATGGACTGTTTCTTAAAACTGTTAACAATTGTTCCAACTGATTGGCAGGAATTTTTTTTGTTTCGTCGTAATGTTTGGTGGTATAGCGGTTTTGTGAAATATCAACGATATTCATGGTTATCCCCTCATGATGTTGTGCTTTTAATTATTATAATTAGGTTAAATTACATCTCAACTTATCATTTTAATAGATTTGTTAAATAATCTATCTACGATTGTTACTTAATTTTTATGATTTAAAAATTTTTATGACTTAAAAAATTAGGCTGTATTAAGATTGAAGGAAATAATCATTGACATAAATAATATCATTTGGTAAAAGTATTACTAGTTTAGTCTATTTTAATAAAAACGAAATCAGAGATTATTATGTTTATTAGCTTTTTATCACTTAACCTCAGCCTCCTCCTCGCATCAACTTGCGCGGATAGCTTGTGTGTGGAGTAAAGAAGTTATTTAATAAATATCTCAACAAATCAAGAACCCGCGCTAAAGTGCGGGTTTTTTTGTTTTCATAACTTGAAATACCGAGCTAGCGCTAAAATATATAAAAGGAAAAACAATGAGCGATCAAGTCATTATTTTTGATACAACATTACGTGATGGCGAACAGGCATTGCAAGCAAGTTTAAGTGTTAAAGAAAAGTTACAAATCGCACTTGCGTTAGAAAGAATGCGAGTCGATGTGATGGAAGTTGGCTTTCCTGTTTCATCGCCTGGTGACTTTGAGTCGGTTCAAACCATTGCAAAAACCATTAAAGATAGTCGTGTTTGTGCTTTGTCTCGTTGTGTTGATAAAGATATTGATGTTGCAGCAGAAGCCTTAAGAGTGGCCGATCAGTTTCGTATTCATACTTTTATGGCGACCTCAACATTACATGTTAAAGATAAATTAAAAATGACATTTGAGGATGTCATTGAACGGGCTGTGCACTGTATTAAGCGTGCACGTAATTATACTAATGATGTGGAGTTTTCTTGTGAAGATGCAGGCCGTACCCCAATTGATAACTTATGTCGGATCGTTGAAGCAGCAATTAAAGCAGGGGCAACAACAATCAATATTCCAGATACTGTCGGTTATACTGTCCCTTATCAATTTGGTGGCATTATTCATACCCTATTTGAACGTGTCCCGAACATTGATAAGGCGATTATCTCTGTTCATTGCCATGATGACTTGGGCATGTCGGTGGCTAACTCGATTAGCGCGGTTCAAGAAGGTGCTCGGCAAATTGAAGGTGCGATGAATGGTTTAGGTGAACGTGCGGGTAATACCGCACTTGAAGAAGTCATTATGGCAATAAAAGTTCGCCAAAATATCTTAAATGTTCACACCAATATTAATCATCAAGAAATTTATCGTACTAGCCAAATTGTTAGCCAAATCACGAATACTCCAATCCCTGCAAATAAAGCCGTTATAGGTAGCAATGCTTTTGCTCATTCTTCTGGCATCCATCAAGATGGTGTGCTTAAAAATCGTGAAACCTATGAAATTATGACACCTGAATCAATTGGTTTAAATCAAATCCAATTGAACCTAACTTCACGCTCTGGGCGTGCTGCTGTTAAACATCGTTTAAAAGAACTTGGTTATCACGATAAAGACTATAACTTGGATCAAGTCTATGCATCATTTTTAGAGCTTGCAGATAAAAAAGGTCAAGTGTTTGATTATGATCTAGAAGCGTTAATCTTTATCAATCAATTAAAAGATGAAAAAGAGCATTATGTTTTAGATTACTTTAATGTGCAATCAGGCTCTACTGTTGTGTCTACCGCATCAGTCAGCCTTATCATTGGAGATGAAAAATTTTCTGATGCCGCAACCGGTAATGGCCCTGTTGATGCGGTTTATCAAGCAATCAACCGAATTACTGGCGAGCCGATTTCGATCGTTAAATATCAATTAGCCTCTAAAGGACAAGGTGAAAACGCTTTAGGGCAAGTGGATATTGTTGCTGATTATAAAGGCCGTAAATTCCATGGCGTTGGACTAGCAACCGATATTGTTCACTCATCCGCTTTGGCCTTAATTAATGTGTTAAATAATGTCTATCGAGCAAACCAAGTTGCACAAGAAAAACAAAAATTACACCAAGATTAAAAAATAATTTGTTTTGCTCGCTTAATAGCAAAACAAGCAAATTAAATGAGATTGTAAAGGAATAAAAAATGTCACAAAACTACCATATAGCAGTATTACCCGGCGATGGCATTGGCCCAGAAGTAATGAAACAAGCCTATAAAGTATTAGATGTTATCCGCCAAAAATATCAACTTTCAATCACCACTAGTGAATATGATGTTGGTGGTGCCGCGATTGATATTCACGGCTGTCCACTACCGAAAGAAACACTAGAAGGATGCGAAAAAGCCGATGCTATTTTATTTGGTTCGGTTGGTGGTCCAAAATGGACAAATCTACCACCTGAAAAGCAACCCGAACGTGGCGCGTTATTACCATTACGTAAACACTTCAAATTATTTGCAAATATGCGCCCTGCTCGTTTATATCAAGGTTTAGAAGATCTTTGTCCATTACGTGCCGATATTGCAGGGCGTGGTTTTGATATTTTATGTATGCGCGAGTTAACGGGTGGTATCTATTTTGGTTTGCCAAAAGGACGTGAAGGAAGTGGTGCTCAAGAAAAGGCATTTGATACTGAAGTGTATCACCGTTTTGAAATTGAACGTATCGCCAAAATGGGCTTTGAAGCCGCACGTTTACGTCGTAAAAAAGTCACATCAATTGATAAAGCGAATGTATTACAAACCTCGATTTTATGGCGAGAAGTCGTGACAGAAATTGCGAAAAACTATCCTGATGTAGCGCTTGAGCATATGTATATTGATAATGCAACAATGCAACTTGTTAAAGATCCTTCACAATTTGATGTGATCTTATGCTCAAATTTATTTGGTGATATTTTGTCTGATGAATGTGCCATGATAACTGGCTCTATGGGGATGTTACCTTCTGCTAGCCTTAATGAGCAAGGTTTCGGTTTATATGAACCAGCTGGCGGTAGTGCACCTGACATTGCTGGTAAAAATATTGCTAATCCTGCTGCGCAAATTTTGTCATTGGCGTTGTTAGTCCGTTACAGTTTAAAACGTGACGATATTGCATCCGCCATTGAAACTGCAGTAAATAAAGCATTAGAACAAGGTTATCGCACCGTCGATCTTGCGCAAAAAGAACAATCCGTATCGACTGATGAAATGGGTGATATTATTTGTAAACTGATTTAAGCGCATTGTTTAATGATAACTGAAAATAAAATAATGTGATAAAACTGAGTCTTTAGTACTTGTTGTAAAAATAATAAGGAATATGCAATGTCAAAAACACTGTATCAAAAATTATATGATGCACATGTCGTTTATGAAGCGCCAAACGAGACGCCTATTTTATATATCGATCGCCATTTAGTGCATGAAGTAACTTCACCTCAAGCGTTTGATGGTTTACGTGCTATGAACCGTAAAGTGCGTCAACCACAAAAAACATTTGCAACCATGGATCATAACACTTCAACAAAAAGTAATGATCTTAGCGCATGTAGCGAAATGGCACGAATTCAGTTAACTGAACTGGCAAAAAATGCCAAAGAGTTTGGTGTTTCGTTATATGATTTGCAAAGCCCATTACGAGGAATTGTGCATGTTGTAGGACCAGAACAAGGTATGACTTTACCGGGCATGACGATTGTATGTGGTGATTCTCATACTGCCACTCATGGTGCATTTGGAGCCTTAGCTTTTGGTATTGGAACTTCCGAAGTGGAACATGTGTTAGCTACTCAGACTTTAAAACAAGGTCGAGCTAAAACCATGAAAATTGAAGTTAAAGGGCAAGTCGCTAACGGTATTACGGCCAAAGACATTATATTAGCCATTATTGGTAAAACCACTAGTGCTGGTGGTACAGGTCATGTGGTTGAGTTTTGTGGTGATGCTATTACATCATTATCCATGGAAGGACGCATGACATTATGTAATATGGCAATTGAAATGGGGGCGAAAGCCGGTATTATTGCACCAGATGAGGTTACGTTTGAATACCTAAAAGGTCGTCAATTTTCACCTAAAGGTGAAGATTTTGATAAAGCTGTTGCCTATTGGAAGACGCTAAAAACTGATGAAGGTGCCCAGTTTGATTCTGTTATTACACTAGAAGGAAAAGATATCGCCCCACAAGTCACTTGGGGAACTAATCCTGGACAAGTTACATCAATTGATGCAAAAGTACCAAACCCAAATGAATTTGCTGATCCTATTGAAAAAAACTCAGCAGAGCGAGCACTTGCTTATATGGGATTAACAGCAGGAACAAACATGTCTGATATTAAAATTAATAAAGTATTTATCGGTTCATGTACAAATTCACGTATTGAGGATTTACGAGCTGCAGCACAAATTGCTAAAGGTCGTAAAGTAGCTGATGGTGTGCAAGCTTTAGTTGTTCCAGGTTCAGGACCGGTGAAAGAACAAGCCGAAGCAGAAGGATTAGATAAAATTTTTATCGAAGCAGGTTTTGAGTGGCGCTTACCGGGGTGTTCAATGTGCCTTGCGATGAATGATGATAAATTAGCACCAGGAGATCGCTGTGCTTCAACCAGTAACCGTAACTTTGAAGGTCGCCAAGGGCGCGATGCAAGAACCCATTTAGTTAGCCCAGCAATGGCCGCAGCAGCAGCAATTACTGGTCATTTTACTGATATTCGTAAACCATTTTAAGGAGACTTGTCATGGCTAAATTTACAAAACATACCGGATTAGTTGTTCCTTTAGATGCGGCTAATGTCGATACAGATGCGATCATTCCAAAACAGTTTTTACAAAAAGTCACACGCACTGGATTTGGTAAACATGCTTTTCATGAATGGCGTTTTTTAGATGATGCTGGCGAGCAACCTAATCCTGAATTTGTTTTAAATAAACCACGCTACAAAGGTGCTAGCATTTTACTTACGCGTGAAAATTTTGGTTGTGGATCATCGCGTGAACATGCCCCTTGGGCGCTTGCTGATTATGGGTTTAAAACGATTATCGGTTCAAGCTTTGCCGATATTTTTTACAATAACTCATTTAACAATCAGTTATTGTTGGTCAATTTATCAGAAGAAGATGTTGATGAATTATTCAAAATCGTTGAAGCCAATGAAGGTATTGAATTTACCATTGATTTGGTCAATGAAGTCGTTATTGCTGGTAATAAACAATATTCATTTAAAATTGATGCTTTTAAGCGTCATTGTTTGTTAAATGGATTAGATAATATTGGCTTAACTCTACAACATGAAGATGCGATTAGTAATTTTGAACATAAAATTCCTTCATTTTTAGCTTAACTTTAAATTTTGGACGCATATTTGCGTCCGATAATAAGGAACATCAACAATGGCAACACATCATGACAATGTGAAACAACAGTTTGGTGAACAAGCCAATGCTTATTTGACCAGTCAAGTACATGCTCAAGGTCCAGATCTTGAATATTTATCTAACTTCCTTATTCCACATTCAGAAGCAAACCTACTTGATATGGGATGTGGTGCAGGTCATGTCAGTTTTATTGCAGCAAAACATGTTAAACATGTTACGGCCTATGATCTTTCAGATGAAATGTTATCGATTGTAGCGCAAACAGCTAAAGACCGTGATTTACAAAATATCTCTGTAAAACAAGGGTATGCTGAATTTCCACCTTTTGCAGATAATCAGTTTGATATTGTTGTAAGTCGTTATTCAGCACATCACTGGCACGATGTGGGCAAAAGTATTCGTCAGCTCCATCGAATCACTAAAGCTGGTGGTAAATTAATTATTATGGATGTTGTTTCTCCAGGTCATCCTGTATTAGATATTTGGCTACAAACCGTTGAAGCCATGCGTGACACCTCACATGTTCGCGACTATACTCCCGGTGAGTGGTTAACTTTTTTAACTGAAGCCGGTTTCGTCATTAATAATATAGCCCGCCATCGTTTAACACTTTCTTTTGATACATGGGTTAAACGGATGCGTACTCCTGAACAGTTAATCGAGGCAATACGAATTTACCAAAAAACAGCAGCCGACGATACAAAAAAATATTTTGAACTTCAAGCAGATGGTTCTTTTACTACAGATATGATGATTATTGAAACTGAAAAAGTCATTTAAAATGATCTGTTGTTATAAACAGCTTTACATTTAAAGCTGTTTACGTTGGCTTGATGGTGGAATGGATAACGCCTCACGATATTTAGCGACAGTTCTTCTTGCAATTATAATACCTTGTTCTTCAAGCATTGATACCAATTTACTATCACTTAAAGGCTTTTTGCTATCTTCTGTTGATATGTATTTTTTAATTAAAGCACGAATAGCTGTAGATGAAGCTTCACCACCAGAATCTGTATTAACATGACTTGAAAAGAAAAATTTAAGTTCATAGATTCCATTCGGGCATTGTAGATATTTTTGAGTTGTTACGCGAGAAATCGTCGATTCATGCATTTCAATAGCAGTAGCTACATCAGATAAAATCATCGGCTTCATATGTTCTGCACCATTCTCAAAAAATGCTTGTTGATGCTCAACAATGAACTGACTAACTTTTAATAAGGTTTCATTACGATTTTTGATACTTTTAATAAACCAATTGGCCTCTTGCAAATGTGAGCGAATATATTGACTATCACTTTCATTTACTACCTTTTCCATTGCTGCATACTGCTGATTAATACGTAGATTAGGCATTGTGTCATTATTCAATTCAACAATCCATTTTCCATTCAATTTTTTGACTAACACATCAGGTAGAACATAATCTGGTGGCGTAGTATTTACTGATTCGCCAGGATAAGGGTGTAAATGTTGAATAAAATTGACCGCTTCTTTTAACTGTTCATCACTAGCATTTAATACTTTTTTTAAGGTTCTATAATCACGACTCGCTAATAAATCTAAATATTGATTAATTATTTGATTAACAAGCGGTGGAGGGGATAAATTTTGAATTTGAATAGATAAACATTCTTGTAATGATCTTGCACCAACACCAATGGGGTCAAAATGCCAAATTCGTTTTAATACAGCTTCAACTTCGGCAATTTCAATTTCATCATTACCCTGTTCTTCTAAAATTTCATCTAATGAAACCGTCAAATAGCCTCGTTCATCAATCGCCTCTATAATTGAAATGGCTATTGCTTTATCTGCATCACTAAAAGGCGTTAGCTCTAATTGCCATTCTAAATAATCATGTAATGTTTCGTGAGTTTCACCTTGATAAATAGGTAATTCATCATTACGGTAATCTGAACTTGTTCCAGAGGGAGTTCCTGCTGTATAAATATCATCTAACGATGCATCAAGTGGAATATTATCGGGTATTTCCTGACTATCTAGAGCTTCACGTGTGTCAAGATGTTCAATTTCATTGTTTTGTTCAACGTTAATTTCGTCATATTGATCGGCAACTTCAAGTAATGGGTTATTTTCTAAAGCAGTTTGAATCTCTTGTTGAAGTTCTAAAGTTGACAACTGGAGTAATCGAATCGCCAATTGTAATTGTGGTGTCATTGAAAGTTGTTGCGAAACTTTCAGTTGCAAACTTGGTTTTATCATAACCTAAATTCATTTCCTAAGTAGACTCGTTTTACATATTCATTACTTAAGATATCACTAGGCGAACCTTCAGCAATTAAATGTCCTTTATTGACAATATAAGCGCGTTCACAAACATCTAATGTTTCACGCACATTGTGATCTGTTATTAATACACCCAATCCACGATCACGCAAATGTTTAATAATACTTTTGATATCAATGACTGAAATAGGATCAACACCAGCAAAAGGCTCATCAAGCAGAATAAATTTTGGATTAGCCGCTAATGCTCTGGCAATTTCAACTCGCCGTCTTTCCCCCCCCGATAAAGATTGCCCTATACTGTCACGAATATGTGTAATATGGAACTCTTCAAGTAATTCTTCAGCACGATCAATTTTTTCATTTTTATCAATATCTTTGCGTGTTTCTAAAATTGCCATAATGTTATCAATTACAGACAGTTTTCTAAAAATAGATGCTTCTTGCGGTAAATAACCAATACCTTTTTGAGCCCGTTCGTGTAAAGGTAAAATGCTGATATCATGATCATCAAGGTAAATTTTACCTGCATTTAATGTCACTATACCAACCACCATATAAAAAGTGGTGGTTTTTCCCGCACCATTTGGTCCTAAGAGTCCGACAATTTCACCTGAATTAACTGTTAAGCTAACATCTTCAACTACACGTCGTTTTTTGTATACTTTGGCTAGGTTTTCTGCTTTTAAAATTGACATTTTATTTGTTCATCCCTTTAACTTGATTTGGGATGATAGTGCTTTTTACTCGCCTATTTTTACCCGGTTGCGCAAGTATTTGCTGCTTTTTAACATCATAAGTAATCAGATCACTAACAATATGATTATCTTGCTGAAATAACTCAGCATGTCCTTGTAAAACAACATTATTTTGTTTTACATCGTAAATCACTTGAGCAGAATGACCCGTTACAATTTTATTTTTTTCTGGAAAAATTTGCTTATAGTTTACAGGATTACCATAAGCTGTAATTTTCTGTTTTTCCGTATCCTGCATGTCGGTAATAACAACTTTATCAGCATTTATGGTTAACCCGTCTTGAACAATAATAACATTACCAATAAATGTAATTGTATTATTTTCAATATCAATTTGTTGGTTATTTGCATCAATCGTAATAGGCTTATTATCAGCAAATATTTTATGTTCTTCTTTAGTGTCTGTCGATTGCTTAGAAGGCTCATTCGCAAAACTACTCAAAGAGATAGGTAATAATAAAATTAATGAAAAAACAATTTGTTTTAACGAACCCATGTTTTATTTTGCCTCAGTATTATAATATGTTTTTACATTTTCAAGTATATCAGCCGTTTTGGTATGCAAATCACTGGCTAACCCAATGCCTGTTGAATAAAACCCTACCCCGTTAATAATGACAGGATCTTTTGATGTAACTAGATGTGAAGTTAAATCTATCACTGCATTATCTGTTTTTACTTGTTTTAATTGAGCGTCTTGCGTCAAATTATCTAACTGAACATCCTGATAAAGATAAAGATGTTTATCATTCGTTAGCGTCGCTTTTTTTGCTTTAATATGCCATGTAGCTAAATGTTCTTGATCATAAAATGTAAAATTGGGTAAATCAAATTCAGTATTGCCTGAATCATCAAAATGCCTAACATGACTAGAATAAATTTTATAAATAAGTTCACCTGATAAGTCATAAATATCGGTTAACATATCATCACTTTGATAAATCGGCTTATCTAATGTATTTTGAGTAGATAGGTTTGCAGGCTCATCTCCCTTTTGATAATTAAAATAAGCACCGATAACAATAATAAGAAGTAAAAGACAAATCAGATTTTTTTTATTCATAACATATGTTAATCACATTAATAAGAATGTTATTATTTATAACGTTCAAGATTTTATGTATTTTACTTTATTTTTTGTCAAATTAATATCGAACATTAAAAGAAGTTAAATCGTTTTGTGGCGATAATTCACAAATATTGACATGTGAAATTCTCGACGAAACAGGACCACCATTTTCGATCCATTGTGTTAACTTCGCTATTTGTAAACTATCACCTTGTGCAATAATTTCAACATTACCATTATCTAAATTTCGAACATAGCCGACTAAACCAAGCTTTTGGGCTTGTTGATAAGTAAAAAATCGAAATCCAACACCTTGAACAAGGCCACTAACATCTATTTTAATTTTTTTAATCACTTTATAATTCCCATTTTTGTTTCAAATTGTAAGCTTAATTTTACATATATGAATAATAATGTTTTTATTATTGATTAAATTCTATTTTTTAATAAAAATAAACAATTATAATTAATAATATATAATTAAAGTAATGGAAATAAACATGTTGTTGAAATATAAAAAAGTTTTTTTTGGAATTTGGCTATTATCAGTATTAAGCTACTATACACTTAATTCATGTACTTTTGCCAATATTGAAATTAATGAACAAAAAATTGGAAATGTCATCGATGAATTTAATGGGGTGAAAGTATATTATAACGGTAGTATTTATAATGTAAGTGGAAGAAATATTGCTAAAGATGGCTATAACTTAGGTCTGAAATATCAATGTGTTGAATTTATAAAACGTTATTATTATCAACGATTCAATCACAAAATGCCTAATAGTTATGGACATGCAAAAGATTTCTTCGATCCGTTAGTTGCTGATGGAAAAATTAATCGACAACGCAATTTATTACAATTCCACAATGGTTCCCCAACAAAACCAAAAGTTGATGATATCATTGTTCTTAACTGGACAAGTTATGGACATGTTGCCATTGTAAGTAACGTGACTGATAACGAAATTGAAATTGTGCAACAAAATTCGGGACCAAATGCAAACAGTAGAGCAACGTTTCCTTTAATTTTTAAAGATGGAAAATGGACAATAGAAGGTTTTGGCGTTTTAGGTTATTTACGCAAAATATCCTAAAATAGCGAATAAAAATTATTGCTTAAAAGTTAATAGATCTGTTGTGTAGACTTAAAAAGTCTACACAATAACTAATCATTGTAAATAAGACTAATCAACAAACCATTCTCTTTTTTGGTGAGCAACAATTTGTATTGTTTTTAAAATCGTAGATAAATGTTCGTGCTGGGCAATTACGGCTAGTTCTGGGTCATGATTTTTTAAAGCTACTAAAATTTTCTCATGTTGTTTAACAAGATCTTCTGGGGGAGAAATTGCTTCTAATGAAAGAAATCTTACTCGATCCATCATGGCTTTAATATTTTCAACTGTTTCCCATGCCATTTGGCAGTCTATTACGTTCATTAAAATTTGGTGGAATTCATCATCTTTTTCTAGAAAAGATTGAATATTTTTATGTTTATTGGCCTCTTTTTGTTCATCAATGTTTTTTTGCAGTAATAAAATATCTGAGTCATTAATTTTTAATGCGGTTTGTCTAATAATTGCACATTCAACAGCCTCTCGAATAAATTGCCCATCCATCACTTTTTTTACCGAAATTTTAGTGACAAATGTTCCTCGTTGGGGAAGAATTTGTACAAGTCCTGCTTCGGCTAACTTAATAAATGCTTCTCTGACCGGTTGCCTTGAAACATTAAATTGGCTAGAAATTTCTTTTTCTGAAAGTAAAACACCAGGCAATACCTGACAAGTAATAATAGCTTTTCTTAATTTACGGTAAATTTGTTGATTAACGGGTTCTGAAATATTTAAGTCGGCAGATTTAAACATATATCATCTTAGGTAAAAATTAAATTATGAAGAATAGTAGGGGATTTTTAAATATAAGAAAAGTTTTTTTGATAAATGGCTATCAATATAAAAAGATTGTTTGGGCTAAATTGAGGTACAAGTGAAAAGTGTAACGCCATTGCAGACAATTACACTTTGCTTTTATTAATTATGTTAGTTTTATTAGTAATGCTTTAAGAAATTTTTTCTAACCGTTTTACTGACTGTTTAGCACCAATATCCCGCAAAGATAAATAAGCTTTAGTCACCTGCTCAACAAAATATTGATTGTTAGGTAGATCATCGCCAAATACATGTGATAATGACAATAACGATTTTACTCGTTCTTGATTATCTTGGCTATTTGCTACTAGCTCTTTTAACTTATCAGCAATTGGATCACTTATTTCAATCACCTTACCTGCATCATCTGTCCCGCTTACATACCGCATCCAAGCTGCAATACCTAAAGCTAAGCAATCAAATGGTGTATTATTTGCTAAATGAAAACGGACTGAATCAAGCATACGCTGAGGTAACTTTAAAGTGCCATCCATGGCTATTTGCCAAGTACGATGTTTTAAACCTGTATTACGGTAACGATCAAGCAACGAATCGGCATAAGCCTGTAAATCAACACCTTTTACTCGTAGTGTGCTTGCCTGTTCATTTATCATCAAATGCCTTGCAGCTTTAATATAAAAAAGATCTTGCATACATTCGTCTATATGTAAATATCCTGCTAAATAGCCTAAATAAGCTAGAAATGAGTGACTACCATTTAACATCCGTAATTTCATTTCTTCATAAGGCAAAACATCGCTAACTAGTTCAGCGCCAGCTTTTTGCCAATCAGGTCGACCAGCAACAAAATTGTCTTCGATCACCCATTGCTTAAAAGGTTCGCCTGCAACACCAGCAGGATCTTCTATACCTCCGAGTTGGTTTTGTATTTTTACCATAGTTTCAGGAGTTACAGCTGGCACTATTCGATCAACCATTGTCGAAGGAAACGTTACATTTTGTTCTATCCAATTAGCCAAATTTGGATCACGCTGTTTTGCTAAAGCCAAAACAACATTCCGCGTTACATGACCATTTTCTGGCATATTATCACAAGACATAACAGTAAACGGTTTTAACCCTTTTTCTTTACGTAAATATAATGCTTCAACAATTACCCCAGGAACAGTTTTTGGTTTAGTTGGGTTTTCAATATCGTGTTTAATTAGCGTATTATTAGTATCAATTGATGCCGTTGCTGGTAAATAGCAATAACCTTTTTCGGTAACGGTTATTGACACAATGGCAATTTCAGGGCGCGTCATAACTTCTAATATTTTGGCAATACCGTCTATATCGGCATGTAATGCCTCTTTAGCGACACCAACAACTCGAGTTGACCAATTGTCATAAGCCATTTCACAAACACTAAATAAGCAATCTTGCTGTTTTAAATCTTCAATTTGCTTTTCACCACCGATTAAATTGACTTCACAATATCCCCAATCACTACCATATTTAGCCGCTAAAATATCGGTAAAAACCGCTTGATGGGCTCGATGAAATGCACCAAAACCAAGATGGACAATTTTAGTTTTAAGCTTATTTCTATCATAGTTTGGTACAACTACCTCTTTAGGTAGTTGTGATATAGTTTTTGCTGATAGTTTCATTATTTTTCCTTAAAAACCTTAAATCATAATGCGGCATCATTTAAATCAGATAAACCACGATCTTTAACTTCAGGCATAAAAATCGCTGATATCAAGCCAATAAAAGAATACACAATAATCATAACAACAATTGGCCACCAATCGTTGACAATATTACAGAAAATTCCAGCTAACAAAGGACCAAATCCTACAGCAATAAGACCTCCAGCTTCTTTAGATATCGCCATTTGAGTGAAGCGATTACGAGCACCAAACATTTCAGCCATAGTAATATTTTCTAGTGCAAATAACCCTAGTACTGCAATGTTATGAATAATAATCAAGCATAACATTATAGTGTTAACAGAACGACTTTTATCAACAACAATAGATAACATTGGATAAGCAAGAATAATTGCAGAAACTGTCAAAATAATATATGGAATTCGTCGCCCAATTTTGTCAGATAACCATCCTAAGAAAGGAATAGTAACAAATCCTACAATTGAACTAATCATTAAAGCATCTGTCGGTATACTTTTTTCGAATAATAAAGCCTGCACTAAGTAACCTGCTAAAAAAGTTTGAATTAGCCCTGAATTTCCTGCTTGTCCGAAGCGTAAACCAGTTGCTAACCAAAATGACTTACTTTTTATCATTTCAATTAATGAAATGTGTTTGATTGGTTGTTTATCATTGATTGATTGGGTATTTACATCATTAACACCATCAAATACAGGGCTTTCTTTTAAGTTCATTCTGAGCCATATAGCAAAGATCATAACAATCGCGCTAGCAAGAAAAGGTATTCTCCATCCCCATGCAATTAGCTGTTCCTTATCTAATAAAAAAAACATAACTGCCCAAATTGCAGTAGCACTTAATGTGCCACAATTAGTACCCATTGCAACTAATGAAGAAATAATACCTCTTTTCCCTATAGGTGCATATTCTGCAAGCATGGTACCCGCTCCAGAAATTTCAGCACCAGCTCCCAAACCTTGGACTATACGTAAGAGAACCAACATTAAAGGAGCTAAAATACCTACTTGAGCATAAGTTGGCAATATACCGATAAGTGTTGTACAAATTCCCATCATAGTAATTGTTAAAAATAATACTTTTTTTCTACCTATGGCATCGCCCATTCTTCCAAAGATAAAAGCGCCGACAATGCGGGCAATGTATCCTGCACCATAGGTTCCCATAGCTAAAATTAGAGCCATAATTGCCGATTGTTCAGGGAAAAATATTTCACGAAATACTAGTGCTGCCCCTAAAGAATATAACTGAAAATCCATAAATTCTAATGCTGTTCCAAGCCATCCTGAAACAGCTGCTTTAACTAAGTCTGAAGAATTTCTTTCACATTTAATATTTCCTATGTTATTCATATATTACTCGCCTTATAATTTTATATATAAAAAGATCATCAATAAAACTGTGTTTAAAAAATCCTAAATAATAGTTAGTAACACCTTACAACACAGTTTTTGATCTTTTTCAAAAGTTTCTATCGCTTGAATGACTTGTATATAATCAAATTTATGTGTGATTAACTTTTGCGGATCAATTAATTTTTTCTTAATCCAATCAATTACAACTGGAAATTTATTTGCATTTAATCGCGATGAAAAAATAGATAATTCTTTGCTAGTAATACCTTGTTGAGTTATTTGACAAGATTCATTTGAAAAGCCCATTATCAAAATTCTTGCTGCTGGCGATGCAATCGTTATTGCTTCTTGTAAAATAGATGGATGACAAGCTGCATCTATAATAACTGTTGGTTTAATATTAAGTTTATCTAGCTCATCTTTTAAAGATAAAGAGGTGTTGTTTATTACTCTGTCAGCACCATTATTTTTTGCCATATTTAAGCGTTCTTCAATCCGGTCAACAACAATGACTTCTTTAACGTTATAAACGCCTTTTAATGCTTGTACTGACGTTAATCCCATTGGACCCGCACCATAAATTAATACAATATCATTCTCAGTTGGTTTTAAATGATCGGTTGCATTTGCTGCAATAGTAAATGGCTCAATCATCACTGCAAACTCATCACTAATTTCATCTGGAATAACATAAGCATTTTTACTTGGAACTATCGCGTACTGGCTAAATCCTCCATCTCTATGGACACCTAATACAATAAGAGATGTACAAACATTAGGACGTCCCACTAAACAAGGATAACAATGTCCACAACTAATTACAGGATCAACAGAAACTCGCTCGCCGATTCTTGATTGCTCAACATCTTCACCTACTGCATCAATCACACCAAAAAATTCATGACCAATTACTCTTGGATATTTAGCAAAAGGATTATGACCTCGATAAATATGACTATCTGACCCACAAATACCTGCTAATTTTACTTTTACTCTAACTTCTCCTGATTTAGGTTGAGGAACTTCACGTTCCTCGATTACTAACTCATTGGGTTGTTTGATTACAATACTTTTCATATAAACTCCTTTAAATTACCAATTCCACAATGTGCCATCTTCAAGACGAGCAATCGGTAAATATGCTGGATTGTATGGGTATTTTTCAGCTAGTTTTTCGTCAAAATCGATACCTAACCCTGGTTTGTCACTTGGATGCATGTAACCATCGTTAAAAGTCCAATTCGGAGAAAAAACTTCCAACATTTGCTGTGAATACCCCATAAATTCTTGCACACCAAAATTAGGCACCCACATATCAAAATGTAGTGCAGCTGCATGGCAGATTGGGGATAAATCAGATGGTCCGTGGGAACCTGTTCTCACTTGATAAAGAGCAGCAAAATCTGCAATACGACGCATATGGGTAATACCACCTGCATGTGTAATGGTGGTTCGAATATAATCAATTAATTGTTCTTGGATCAGTTGTTTACAATCCCAAATACTATTGAATACTTCACCGACAGCAATTGGTGTTACAGTATGTTGACGAATTAAACGGAAACATTCTTGGTTTTCAGCAGGAGTTGGATCTTCCATCCAAAATAGTCGATAATCTTCAATACTTTTGCCAAAACGAGCCGCTTCTATTGGTGTTAAACGGTGATGCATATCATGTAGTAAATGTTCATTAAAACCAAATTTATTCCGCACGGCTTCAAACAATTTAGGCATAAAATCAAGATACTTCTCTGTTGCCCAAAATTGCTCTTCAGGATAATTTCCCCGTGTTGCGGGTTCATAAGCAAGGTTTTTCCCTTTACTTTGACCATAAGTCGTTTTCATACCGGGAATACCACATTGCACACGAATAGCTTTAAAACCCATTTCTTTATGTTTAGCGTAATCATCAAGTACTTCATCAATACTGGCACCAGTTGTGTGGCAATACACCATTACGCCTGTTCGTGATGCACCTCCGAGTAGTTGATATAATGGCATGTTTGCTAACTTACCTTTAATATCCCAAAGTGCCATATCAATTGCCGAAATTGCAGACATGGTAACAGGACCGCGGCGCCAATAAGCTCCTTTATAAAAATACTGGAAGATATCTTCGATTTGTTGCGGATCGCGACCAATTAGCTGTGGGCAAAGGTGATCTTTTAGATAAGAAGCAACCGATAATTCACGCCCATTCAGTGTTGCATCTCCTAAACCGTATACTCCTTCATCGGTAGTAATTTTTAATGTGACAAAGTTTCTTCCTGGACTACATACAAAAACTTCTGCTTTTACAATTTTCATTCAATACCTCTTTTGTGGAATTTCGTGTTATCAAAATAACAACACAAATACTACCATACAAGAATGGTTGTATACTTATGTGAAATCTGTCACAAAAAAAAGAGGCTTTTTATCAAAAAATTCAAGAAAACTTTGTGTCTTAGTATAAACAAAGAAATAAAAGATCATAAACTAGCAATAATATCTTCTTTTAATTGCATTGACGGTATAATACATTCTGTTATGGCTGGAATTTGACTGTTACAAGTGCCAGTATTTTAAAAACAATACTCTATGTAATTAACGGACTGTATTTTGATATTATTAATAGATAATTATGATTCTTTTACATTCAATATTAACGATTATTTGTGCCAAGTTGGTGCAAAAGTGAAAGTAATAAAAAATGATGAAATGACAATTGAACAAATAAAAAAGCTCGAATTTTCTAAGATTATCATCTCACCTGGTCCTAGCTCTCCAATCAGTGCTGGAATATCACTTGCTACAATTGCCGAATTTAGTCGTGTTTGCCCAATATTAGGAGTTTGTTTAGGCCATCAAGCGATTGCTCAATCTTATGGTTATAAAATCATCAAAGCACCAACACCTATGCATGGAAAAGTCGATGAAATAACCCATGATGGTCAAGGAATTTTTAAAGGAATAAAAAGTCCGCTTTCGGTAGTTCGTTATCATTCATTAATTGCTTGTGATAAGCTTTTACCAAAAGACTCTCAACTGATTGTAACAGCTAGAAACAATCAAGGATTGATTATGGGATTACGTCATAAAATGCTACCTATAGAGTCAGTTCAATTTCACCCTGAAGCAATTAAAACCGAATTTGGTTTACAAATGATTGATAATTTTGTCCATGAGTAATACTAAAATGAAAATTCATATCGACTTTGAAGGTCAACACAAATGTTTTTGCAATCCAATAAAAGTTTTTGCTACAAATGACTATTCTTCAATTAAACAACAATTGGATGAAATAGAAAAATTCACACAACAAGGCTATTATGCGGTTGGATATCTCGCTTATGAAAGTGCAATGGGCTTCAATAGTGAACATAAAACAAAACAAAATCATGATTTTCCGCTATTGTTATTTGGTATTTTTGATAAATTTTCTATTGTTGAACAAAAACAGATAGAAATAAGTGATTATATACCACCAAGTTTCGCTTTGATAAGCGATACATCAAGAGAGGAATATAATAAAAAGATTGATTTTATTCGATCACAAATCGAACTCGGCAATACTTATCAAACTAATTATACTATTCAATTTACCGCCCCATTTAATGAAAATGCTATTGATTATTACTATTTTCTACAAAAAAATAATCAAGCTGATTATTGTGCCTACATTGAGTTTGACGATTATTATATTTTATCGATTTCACCAGAATTATTTTTTAAATTAGATAATAAAATCATTACCACAAAACCAATGAAAGGGACCACTGCTCGGGGTTTAACTAATCAACAAGATAAGCAACAATTAAAATTTTTATTTTCTGAAAAAAACCAAGCTGAAAACATGATGATTGTTGATTTATTACGTAATGACTTAAGTCGAATTTCCAAACCTAGATCTGTCACTGTACCTAAATTGTTTTCAGCCGAAAAATATCCCACCGTTTGGCAATTGACCTCAACAATTCAGGGAGAATTAAATAAGGATGTTAATTTATTTAAAATTTTCCAAGCTCTTTTTCCTTGTGGATCCATTACTGGTGCGCCGAAAACTAGTACCATGCAAATTATTGCAGATATTGAAAACTCACCGCGAGGTATTTACTGTGGGACAATTGGTTATATTGAACCGTATATGAACAAAGCTATGTTCAATATCCCAATTCGTACATTAACCATACGCAATCAGCAAATGCGTTATGGGGTTGGTGGGGGAATTACTTGGGATTCAACATCAAAAGATGAATATAGCGAAATATTAGCTAAAACAGCAATTTTAAGTCGCACTACTTCTTCACCAAAATATATTATTGAATCGCTATTGCTAGAAAAAGGACAATTTTTATTATTGAATGAACATTTAAGTCGGCTTGCACAATCAGCTGATTATTTTGATTTTAAATGTGATATTAATGCGATTAAGTTACAACTTATTAAGTTAGCAAATACAACCACTCAAAATATTGTAAATACCTACAAAGTCAGAGTATTACTGCAAAAAAATGGGTTATATACCATTAGCGAGAATATAATTAACACATCAATAAAAATTAATGAAATTCGATTAGCAACAAAGTGTGTTCATAATCAAAATATCTATTTGTATCATAAAACATCAAATCGTAAGCACTTTCCTGATTTAACTACTGGAAAAGAATATATTAATTTTAATCAATACAATGAAATAACTGAATTTGTTAATGGTAATCTTGCACTACTAATTAACGATCAATGGATTACACCTAAAAAAGAGTGTGGATTACTTGCAGGCACCATGCGGCAATTTTATTTAGATCATAATCAATTGTTAGAAAAAACGATTTTAAAAGACGATCTTATCAATGCTGATAAAATTGCATTTATCAATAGTGTTCGCAAATGGATAACGATTGATGATGAAGTTTTTAGTCAATTTAAGTTGCAATTAAAATAATTGATTTAAAATACTCCGTCAAAATTCTGACGGAGTATGATTATAACACTAATGTTTTATTGAACCAGCAAAGTCCAGTTCTTCATCTTGCCAACCTTTTGATAGTGCTTTAACTAAAGCACTATATCCATTGGATTCTAAAGGAACATAGCGCTCAAATGATTTTGTTTCAATATTATTTTTACAGTCTGTGATCACCCATCGTCCTTTGATGACTGCATCGCCAGTATAACTGCCATGAAAACCATCAATAAATAATTTTACTGTTAGTGTAGGCGCTGTAATTGACTGGCTCGATACTAAATAATTAGGCAATAAAACAGTTAAATCTTGCGATAATCTCTCTTGAAGTTGCTGAGATAGTGTTGAAGCCCATAAATGCTGGGTTGCCGTTTCATATTTAATATTGTCTGTTTGTAATACTATACCCGACTTACTTAAAAAACTCGCAACATCGACTGATTCAATCCAAATAAAACGATTAGTCGTTTTTATTTTTTGCGATACAAGGGCCGGTAAATTACTAGTTAGTTGAAAATAGCTTTTACTTGGAGTGCTAGTTGAGCAACCTACTGATATAGCAAGTAATGGTATAAATACAACTATAAACAATTTTCTATGTATTTTATTCATTATTTTTTACCTTTTGCTTTAGGTTCTTGATCTTCCTTTGAAGAAGCAGAAAAGATCAAAGCATTACTCTTATTATTAAGAGTATTAAGTAATGGAGTTAGTTCATCCATCATTTGTTGAGCTTTTTGCAAACTTTCTTTCATTTGATTGTTTAATTCAGAGCCTGGCTGTAATCCTTTTAATGTTTTATTTAATGAACGTAATGTCTTTTGTAGATCTTTCGGCATATTCTGCATTTCTTTACTAGACATAACCTGATTTAATGAATCCATTAAATGTTGACTTGAAGCAAGCGATTGATTGAGTTGTGATACAGTATTGGTAAGAGGCAAGCTATTAAAATTATCTAATAATTGCATAACTTTGGATTGAATTTGTGCAATTCCTGTTGAAGTCGCCTCAATTGTGTCGTAACCAAACTGTTTTGCCATTTTAAAGTCATATTTACTTTTCAAATCAGGATAAAAATCAAGATCTATATACATTGCACCAGTGAACATGTTTGAGGTTTTTAACGAAGCCCTTAATCCATTTTCTTGCTCTTTCATAATTAATGCCGCAATATCGACTTTTTCATCAACTAATTCAGACAAACGAGCAGGTTCAATCCTAATTAATATTGGTACTTTTTTATTTAAAATCGAAGATTTTTCTAACATCTCGGCTGTATAAAATGGCACTTTAGATACTGTTCCTAGCCTAATACCATGATATTCAACAGGAACTCCTTCTGATAACCCAGATATTGAATCAGAAAGCATAACAAGAAATTCTTTATATTCAGTATATTGAGAATCTTTAATGGATTTTTTATCTTCATATAATTTATAAACTGCGTTTTGTTCTGCAGGTGCACCTAATTTAGACCCCTCAGGCAAATCAAAACTAATCCCCCCTGACATTAAGACATCTAAAGAAGGAACGTCTAAATTTGCTCCTTGAGGAGAAAGAGTTAAATTAACTCCGCCTTCTTTCCAAAAACGAACATTTTGTGTTACTAGTACATCGTAAGGTTTAGTAATAAAAACTTGATATTTCATTTTACGTGCTTCAACATCAAATTCTGAAGTTTCAACATTACCTACACGATAACCATGAAACATGACAGAAGCTCCTCTTGGGATCACACCATTTTGTTCACTTTCTAAATTTAAGCGAATCCCTTTAATACTTGGATCTGACAATGGTGGGGTATCAGAAAGCGTAAAAGGTTTGTTTTGAAAACTGTGCGTATCGTTTCCGGCAACTAATTCTATATAAACGCCTGATAAAATAGTTCCTAATCCAGTCACCCCATCTCGCCCAATCTCAGGCTTAACAACCCAAAAAATTGAATCATTTTTTAATAGAGGTTCCATATCATTATAAATACGCCCTTTTATTACCACTTGCTTGTAATCATCAGATAAAGTAACTTCATCAACGATACCAACATCAACACTACGGTTTTTAATGGTCGTTTTCCCTGCAACGATGCCACTTGCATCTTTTGCAAGCAAAGTGAAAGAGGTTCCCCTATCGGCTAAATAAGAGTAAATTATCCAAAGACCGACAATTGCAGTAACAATGGGAATAATCCATATTGCGGAAATAGCTCTAATTCTGGTTATTTTTGCTAATTTACTTGATGTTGCCATATTGTTCCTATTGACCTATTTTTTTATTTTGCGGACGATCCCAAATTAAACGAGGATCAAATTTCTGTGATGCAATCATTGTGATAATAACGACACTTGCAAAAAATGTAACACCAATATCAGGGTAAACCCCCATCATTTGTTGATTTCTAACTAAAGAACAAATAACTGAAACCACAAATATATCTATCATTGACCATTTACCTATGAATTCAACAGCAGTATATAATTTTTTCATTTTTATGCAATTACGCTTATTTTTTTGCTTTACTGCTAGTGCAAAATAACAAAGCCAACTAAGCGAAATAATTTTTAAAATCGGAATCACAACACTTGCAATAAAAATAATAAGCGCAACAGGAACATCACCTGATTGCCACATATAAATAACGCCATCAATAATGGTTGAAGTTGATGGTGCACCAAAAACAACAGTTATCATAATACCAAATAAATTAGCGGGAATATAAAGAATTAATGATGTTACCAATAACGCTATAGTCCATTGTATTTTATCTCGATTTCTAATTTTACTTTTTTGTTTACACCGAGGACACTTTTTATAATTTATAGGTAATATAGCCTGACAACAATTGCATAATTTTAAATTTTGACTTATTCCGGTTTTACCTGCTTTTAACGTATTAGAAGAAAAATTATTACGGTGAATTTCGTTCCAAATAATTTCTGGTGAAAAAATAACCAACGACTTGATATAAAAAAAGACAAATAAGCAAAATGCAAAAAACGAGTTAGTAACACCAATGCTGCCATAACTCATTAATTTAACAAAACTGACTAAAATCCCAACAAGAAAGATTTCAGGCATACACCAATGTTGAAACTTTTCATAAACAATAAGTAAATCTCGCTTTCGGTACTTTGTTAATCGTAATTTAGAACAAAGTAAGGTGATAATTAATAAATTTACTATAGGAAAAAGCAAAACAAATAAGATAAAAAGTGCAGAAATATAACCATATTTATCAAAAAAAAGGGTTTTAGGTATATCTAATACACTAACGCCAATAAAATTACCCACAAGACGAATATCAATAAAGATAAAACCGAAAGCAACAACAATCATAATCAACGAACAAACTGCATACATGGCAGATCTAAACTTCATATCATGATTATTTTTGACTAATGTTGTATTACAACGAGGACAAACAGCTTTGTGCCCTATCATTATATCAGATAATTCTACGACCAAATCACAGTGTGAGCATAAAACATAATGTTGCTTATCAATGGCCATTATTTCCCTTTATTCGATATCTTTAATCAACAAAAATATTCAAGTTAGAATAA
This sequence comes from Gilliamella sp. Pas-s27, assembly GCF_009795865.1. Lineage (NCBI taxonomy): Bacteria > Pseudomonadati > Pseudomonadota > Gammaproteobacteria > Orbales > Orbaceae > Gilliamella > Gilliamella sp. Pas-s27. The sequence goes on along the minus strand of NZ_WTEW01000001.1, from coordinate 76,862 downwards.
CATTGAAACGCAAAAACTAATAAATTATTTTAAACAGTTAGTCGAAGAATAATAACAACTAATAAGAAACACATCTGGTCAAAGACCATAATTGAAAAATTAATAAGATAATCTAATAGATTTAATCTTGAATACCAATATTTTATCACCATTTGTTAGTTTCAGTTATTATAAAAACTGAGTTAGTTATAAAAAGCATAAGAAAATTGTAATAACTAACTAAATGATTATCGTATATAAAAAAAACTTGATACTGTATAACGATACAGTATAATATTCTACATCCTCACTCATTGGAATTTTATAATATGAACGAAAACAAACAACGCGCACTTTCAGCTGCATTAAGTCAAATCGAGAAACAATTTGGTAAAGGTTCAATTATGCGTTTGGGAGATACTCAAACGTTAGATGTGGATGCCGTATCTACTGGTTCTTTAGGGTTAGATATTGCATTAGGTATTGGTGGCTTACCAATGGGTCGGATCGTTGAAATTTTTGGGCCAGAATCATCAGGTAAAACAACGCTTACTTTATCAGTAATAGCACAAGCTCAAAAAGAAGGTAAAACTTGCGCATTTATTGATGCTGAACATGCACTTGATCCCATTTATGCCGCTAAATTAGGTGTACAAGTCAATGACTTATTAGTATCACAACCTGACACAGGAGAACAAGCACTTGAAATTTGTGATGCATTAGTTCGCTCTGGCGCCGTTGATGTGATTATTGTTGACTCTGTTGCAGCTTTAACACCAAAAGCTGAAATCGAAGGTGAAATGGGCGATTCTCATATGGGATTACAAGCTCGCTTAATGTCACAAGCTTTACGTAAACTTACTGCAAATATTAAAAATGCCAATTGTTTAGTTGTATTTATCAACCAAATTCGTATGAAAATCGGTGTCATGTTTGGCAATCCAGAAACAACAACCGGTGGTAATGCGCTTAAATTTTATGCCTCTGTTCGTCTTGATATTCGTCGTATTGGTTCAGTCAAAGAAGGTGAAGATATTATTGGTAGTGATACTCGAGTAAAAGTAGTTAAAAACAAAGTTGCAGCACCATTTAGACAAACCGAATTCCAAATTCTCTATGGTTGTGGAATTTCGAAAGAAGGTGAACTAATTGATTTAGGAGTTAAAAACAAATTAGTAGACAAAGCTGGTGCGTGGTATAGCTACAATGGTGAAAAAGTTGGTCAAGGAAAAGCTAATTCAATTAAATTTTTACAAGAACATCCTGAAATTGCTAAAGAACTTGAAACTAAGCTACGCGATTTACTACTAAATAGCCCTGCTGTTTTTGCAGCAGATGAAGAAGATATTTCATCAGAAGATGAAATTTTGAATAATGAATAAAAAACTTAATAAATCAATTCTAAATAAAGCTGTGCAACTACTTGCACAGCGTGACCACTCTTCGTATGAGCTATCTCAAAAAATAACATTTTTTTTTGCTAAAAAGCTATCACCTCTAGACGAAGATTATCACGATCAACTAACTAAACTAAAAACTGAAATACAAGATGTTATTGGGTATTGTATCAATCAAAAGTGGATCAATGATGAACAATACATTGAAAAGTATATTGTTATGCGTGCCAATAAAGGTTATGGAAAATATAAAATCGCAATAGAACTTAAACAACGCGGTTTACCAACTGATTTAAGCCATCAACTATTACAGATGTCTGATATCAACTGGGGAAGTATTGCTCATGAACAATTGCTAAAAAAGCTAAAACAAATCAAACCACAAAATAATAATAAAAAACAAAAAGGTATTCAGTTTCTGATCGCAAGAGGTTATACACAAGATGATATTAAAACCGCATACGATTTATTGACTTAAATAATGAGAGTATCTAAAATGCAGTATATAAAAATTAGAAAAATAATTACAAATAAAGCTAACTAATTCTTTTTTTATTTTTCCTTATTACTTGTAAAATTAACTAGATCCACTCCAATAGTAACAATATTTACTTTTCAACTTTAGTTGTAACGAGTATATTAATATGTTTAAAAATCTATCGTTTTATATGGAAGCATAAATGAAAAGTACTGCAGAAATTCGTCAAAATTTTCTTGACTTTTTTCGTGGCAAAGGACATGAAGTTATCTCAAGTAGTTCCCTTGTTCCACACAATGACCCAACGCTATTGTTTACTAATGCAGGAATGAATCAATTCAAAGATGTATTTCTTGGTGTTGATAAACGTTCTTACTCTAGAGCAACAACATCACAACGTTGTGTCCGTGCTGGTGGTAAACATAATGATTTAGATAATGTTGGTTATACAGCTCGACATCATACTTTTTTCGAAATGTTAGGAAACTTTAGTTTCGGAGACTATTTTAAGCATGATGCAATCCATTTTGCGTGGGAATTATTAACTAGTAAAGAATGGTTTAATCTACCTAAAGATAAACTTACCGTCACTGTTTATGAAACAGATGACGAAGCATATGCAATTTGGGAAAAAGAAATTGGAATTCCCAAAGAACGTATAATTCGTATTGGTGATAATAAAGGTGCACCATATGCATCTGATAACTTCTGGCAAATGGGTGATACAGGTCCTTGCGGTCCTTGTACCGAAATTTTCTACGATCATGGTGATCACATTTGGGGAGGGCCCCCAGGTAGTGCTGAAGAAGATGGTGATAGATTTATCGAAATTTGGAACATCGTCTTTATGCAATTTAATCGTCATCCTGATGGAACGATGGAACCATTACCTAAACCATCTGTTGATACTGGAATGGGACTAGAACGTATTGCGGCTGTTTTGCAACATGTTAATTCTAATTATGAAATAGATCTATTTAAGAAATTAATTAAAGATGCAGCAGACATTATTCAAACTAAAGATTTAGAAAATAAATCACTACGAGTTATTGCTGATCATATCCGCTCTTGTGCTTTCCTCATTTCGGATGGAGTATTACCTTCAAACGAAGGTCGAGGTTATGTGTTACGCCGTATAATTCGACGGGCAGTGCGACATGGACATATGCTTGGCGCAAAAGGCATATTTTTCTACAAACTTGTAAAACCATTAATTGATGTAATGGAAAGTGCAGCGGTTGAATTAGCTAATAACCGTAAATTGGTCGAAGACGCGCTTAAATTAGAAGAAGAGCAATTTTTAAAAACATTAGAACGTGGATTATTTTTGCTTGACCAAGAGTTAACAAAAATCACAGACAAAATATTACCAGGTGATGTTGCATTTAAACTTTATGATACTTACGGCTTTCCACTAGATTTAACCGCAGATGTATGCCGTGAAAAAAATATCACTATTGATGAAGCAGGCTTTAATCAATGCATGGAAGAACAAAGAAAGCGTGCTCGTGAATCGAGTTCATTTAGTGTTGATTATAGCAACGTTATAAAACTTGATGATAAAACTGAATTTTTAGGTTATCAAGCAACTGAATCTTCAGGAAAAATTATTGCCATATTTAAAAATGGCCAAAAAATTGAAAGTATTCATGCTGGCGATGAAGCCATTATCATTCTAGACAAAACTCCATTTTATGGTGAATCTGGTGGCCAAATTGGCGATAAAGGCTTATTAACAACTGCGAATGTTGAATTTACTGTTTTAGATAGCCAAAAATATGGTAAAAGTATTGGGCATATAGGTAACATCGTTAAAGGCTCTTTAAAAGTTGGAGACACAGTTACAGCGGCAATTGACATTGAACTACGTGAACGAATTCGTCGCAATCATTCAGCTACACATCTATTACAAGCTGCATTACAACGTATTTTAGGTAATCATGTTCATCAAAAAGGATCTTTAGTCAATGATAACTATCTGCGTTTTGACTTTTCACATAACCAAGCGATAACGCAAGAACAAATTATTGAAATAGAAAACCTTGTTAACCGACAAATTCGTCGTAATTTACCGGTTGATATTGAACTTATGCCAATCGAGGAAGCAAAAAACAAAGGTGCTATGGCACTATTTGGTGAAAAATATGACGATATAGTACGAGTGCTTACTATGGGCGATTTTTCAATCGAACTTTGTGGCGGTACTCACGTAGATAGAACAGGTGATATTGGTTTATTTAAAATAGTATCAGAATCAAGCATTGCATCTGGTGTACGCCGTATTGAAGCGACCTCAGGGCAAAATGCAATGGATCTAATACATAATGAATCAAATTTATTGACTCAGATTGGACAAATTGTTAAAAGTGACAAGTCTGCAGTTTTAGCGCGTATTGAACAATTATTTGATCAAACTAAACAACTTGAGAAAACAATTGAACAATTAAAAGCACAAAAAGCTAGTCAAGAAAGTGCTCAATTACTTAACCAATGCGAAAAAATTAACAACACCAATATACTTATTGCCAAACTTGATAACATTGAAGCAAAAGTATTACGCACTATGATTGATGATCTTAAAAATCAATTAAAAACAGCTGTAATTATTTTAGCGGCTGTCAACGATGGAAAAATCAATTTAGCTGCCGGTGTAACTAATGATTTAATCAAAAATATTAAAGCTGGTGAACTAGTTTCTCAGCTAGCATTGAAAATAGGTGGTAAAGGTGGTGGGCGGCCTGATTTTGCTCAAGCAGGTGGAATGGATCTCTCGGCATTACCAGAAGCGTTGTCTTCTGTGAAAAAGGAAATCAGTAACAAATTACAAGCAAGTTAGCCATATATACTCAAGTGTTTGTTAATTAAATATTAGAGTTTTTCTGTAAATTCCGTCTTACATTCTTATGGATGGAGGCTGACGAAGCTATATCTTAAAATAGTTTGGATATATACTTAACTGATATTAGGAGATCTAATGTTAATTTTAACTAGGAGAGTAGGTGAAACACTAATAATTGGGGATGATGTAGTTATTACCGTCTTAGGCGTAAAAGGCAATCAAGTCAGAGTTGGTATTAATGCACCTAAAGATGTTTCTATTCATAGAGAAGAGATATATAACAGAATTCATCAGACACAAGATTCAAATGATGAATTCCCCGAGCCCAAAGGGTAATATTGGGCAGTAAATAAACAACCAGCACGCATAAGCAAAAAAATGTTTGACTTATTTTTTGTAAAAAGTAATATGTGCGCCACACATTATGATTTTGTTGTTCAAGAAGTCATAATGTCTTGGTGAGATGGCCGAGAGGCTGAAGGCGCTCCCCTGCTAAGGGAGTATGCGGTCAAAAGCTGCATCGAGGGTTCGAATCCCTCTCTCACCGCCATTTTAAAAATTTAAAATATGCATCCGTAGCTCAGCTGGATAGAGTACCCGGCTACGAACCGGGCGGTCAGGGGTTCGAATCCCTTCGGATGCACCATTTTAAAAAATTCAAAACGCATCCGTAGCTCAGCTGGATAGAGTACCCGGCTACGAACCGGGCGGTCAGGGGTTCGAATCCCTTCGGATGCACCACTTTTTAACGAACTTACACGCATCCGTAGCTCAGCTGGATAGAGCACTCGGCTTCGAACCGAGCGGTCAGGGGTTCGAATCCCTTCGGGTGCGCCATTTCGGTTGAATCCCGATATAATTCTAGTATACTAAGCTCACAAAATTTAATATCTAAATCAATCTACTTTTTGATTTATATGTTCTATTATCTATATTAGAATAACGACAAAGTAGAAAGATATACCCTAATTAATAATGGACATTATTTATGTTGGACCCGAATTTACTCCGAAATGAATTAGATCTTGTTGCTAAAAAATTAGCTCGTCGTGGATTTAAATTAGATGTTGAAACTATTCGTCATCTTGAAGAAAAACGTAAAGTATTACAAGTTGAAACCGAAAACCTACAAGCAGAACGAAATGCTCGTTCAAAAGCGATTGGTGAAGCAAAAGCACGAGGCGAAGACATTACCGCTGTTCGTGAAGAAGTAAATAAACTTGGTGAAAAACTTAACAGCGCAAAAGCAGAGCTTGACATCTTACTAAACAAAATTAAAGACATTGCCTCAACCATCCCTAATATGCCTGATGACTCTGTCCCAGATGGTAAAGATGAAAATGACAATGTTGAAGTTTCTCGCTTTGGCACACCAAGAACATTTGATTTCCCTATTCAAGACCATGTCGCATTAGGTGAACGTTTTGGTGGTCTTGATTTTGCAGCTGGCGTAAAACTAACAGGTGCACGCTTTGTGGTGATGAAATCACAAATTGCACGCTTACATCGAGCAATCACTCAATTTATGTTAGATTTACACACCGAACAACACGGTTATGCCGAAATTTATGTACCGTACCTTGTCAATCAAGCGACACTATTTGGTACAGGGCAACTACCTAAGTTTGCTGGTGATCTGTTCCATACCAAGCCATTAGATGAAGAAGCAGAAAGCAGTAATTATGCTTTAATTCCAACTGCTGAAGTTCCTGTAACAAATCTAGTGCGTGACGAAATTCTTGATGAAAGTGTATTACCATTAAAAATGACAGCCCATACCCCATGCTTCCGTTCAGAAGCTGGATCTTATGGTAAAGATACTCGAGGCTTAATCCGCATGCATCAGTTTGATAAAGTAGAACTGGTACAAATCGTTAAACCAGAAGAATCAATGAAAGCACTAGAAGAGCTTACAGCGCATGCAGAAAAGGTACTACAGCTACTTGAACTTCCTTATCGTAAAATTGTACTTTGTACGGGGGATATGGGCTTTGGTTCATGTAAAACTTATGATCTTGAAGTATGGGTACCTGCGCAAAATACTTATCGTGAAATCTCGTCTTGTTCTAATATGTGGGATTTCCAAGCACGCAGAATGCAAGCTCGTTATCGCAATAAAGCAGATAACAAAACTTATTTAGTCCATACCCTAAACGGTTCAGGATTAGCTGTAGGGCGCACACTTGTCGCCATTATGGAAAACTACCAACAAGCAGATGGCACAATTAAAGTACCATCAGTTTTAGTTCCTTACATGAACGGCGTTGAAGTCATTGGCTAAGTGAAATCAGACCTATGTAGTTAATAGCGCTACTTATTAGTTAGCGCTATTTTTTTATTAACAAAAAAAGGGGAAAAGAGATGATAAAAGGCATCACGCTTTTAATATTTTCATCATGCCTTTTTGCTTTGCTTTATTACTACCCTGTACTATTACAACCATTATCAGTTATCGATATTTTTTGCTGGCGACTATTAACCTCATTTCCGGCAATTATTATATTGATTATCGTCCAAAAACAATGGTCAGCAATAACAGCCCTATTTATACGAATAAAACAGCAACCGCTTTATTTATTAGGATTGATGTTTTCTTCTTTTTTACTGACTATTCAAATGATGATTTTCATCTGGGCACCACTTAATGGACATGGACTATCGGCATCGCTAGGCTATTTTTTACTGCCATTAACCATGGTTATTTCAGGACAGATCTTTTACAAAGAAAAACTCAGTTTTTTACAAAAAATAGCCGTTGGGTTAGCTGCTTTAGGCGTAATAATCGAAATTGCAACCACAGGCGCATTTTCGTGGGAAACAGCCGTTATAGCTCTAGGATACCCCATCTACTTCATCACAAGGCGAAAATTGCAAATAGAAGGCATTGCGGGCACTTTTTCAGACTTCTTGTTTATCTTTATCGGTTGCCTTATTTACTTCTCGTTAAATTATAATGCGGACAAAATTATTGGAGATATTATTCATTTCCCTATTTATATTCCAATGTTAGGAATTATAACCGCCATTGCTTTTGCTATATACTTCTTCGCAAGACGTCTACTACCACTGGGATTATTTGGTTTACTCGGCTATGTAGAGCCCGTATTGTTAACCATTGTTTCAGTATTATTTTTGCATGAAACAGTGTCTCCTAAATACCTTGCCTCATATGGACTAATTTGGCTATCTGTATGCGTACTCGCTTTAGAGGGGACTATTTTTGTTTTACGAGCAATAAAACGTAAACGAATACGATACTAAAAAATAGGCACCTTACCAAGTGCCTATTTATTCATTTATACGGTTTATTTACTAAAAGTCACATAATGGCCATAACTTTCTAAAATAGATTGTATTTTATCAAGCGTTTCGCGTGGTGGAGCATCGACCCCTTCCAATTTATATGTATCACCGAGGGTATCCCACTTATAAGCACCTAATTTATGGTAAGGTAGCAACTCTACACGCTCAATATTATCCATACCTTCAATAAATTTACCTAACAAATGCGCGGAATTATCATCATCAGTCCAACCGGGAACGACAACATAACGAATCCATGTTCGTTTATTAATTTTATGCAAATGTTTAGCAAACTCAAGGACCCGCTTATTTGGCACACCAACTAATTTTTGATGAATTTCATCATTTACTTGTTTTAAGTCAAGCATAACCAAATCGGTCACAGCCAAAAGTTCATCAACTATATGGTCCAACTGTCTTGCATATCCATTGGTATCCAAACAAGTACTAATACCTTCTTGATGGCAAGCTTTAAACCATTCTGTCACAAACTCAGCCTGTAATGTTGCCTCACCGCCTGATGCGGTCACACCACCACCATTAGGCATAATAAAACTTTTGTAAGAAACGATTTCTTTCATCAGTTCATCAACGGTGACTTCGCGCCCTGCTTTCACGTCCCAAGTATCCCGATTATGACAATACAAACAACGCATAAGACAACCTTGAAAGAAAACGATAAAACGAATCCCTGGACCATCAACAGTACCAAAAGATTCAAAAGAATGGATACGCCCCTTAATGGGCTGCTTTGTTGTCATAATAATATTTTGTTGTTCCATAGATACGCTCTAATCACTGCTCACATTGCTTTTGAATTTATTTTAGCTTAAATGATGTCTTTTATGCACCGATTGCATTAATCAGGCATCTCTTTCAACTTGTTTAATTATACAGAATAAATTCACATAATAATTAAATTATTATCACAATAACTATCATTAATTAAAAATGATAAAAAAATAGCGTCCATAAGGACGCCATTTATCAATAAAGTTAAAATAATTAAGTCGGGTAGCAACGACACATTACTGTGTCGCCGCCCCCTAAGAACTGTACGAGCGAATTTCTCCGCATACAGCTCAAGCCTTCCTATTAACTTATTGCTAAGTCGGTTTCAATACCTCTAACTTCAGTGCATGAACTTTAGTATGGCAGACGGGGTGTAATAATACCCTGTTTTCCAGTTTATTATCTCCACCCTGTACACGGTATATAATATGATGGTCATGCCATCCCGTCTCTTTTGTGATAGGGAGATGACATAGTCCACAACGCCCTTTTTGTTCCTTATACAACCTTTGCCATTGACTTCTGTGCGAATAATCTTCGCACATCCGTTTTTGGTATAACGTTTCGCCGTATAATTCCCATTCAGGTAAAAACGGGTTGTATTCCGATTTTACCTTAACATGACGTTTAATCTCTGTCCTACTGCAAATCAGTAATTCAGTCCATATTTTCTCGCCGTGCCGATTCGTTGTCTGTGTCCCGAATATCCAGTCTCTGCTTTGTATCTTTGTAAAGTATTTCTCTTTAACAAATCGTTTCCGCCTGTTACCGTGTCTTCGACAGCACCATTTCCAAATCGCTTTCCAGATTAAATGGTCTACTTTACTGTACGTTTTTTTAGCGACAATGCTACGGTGATAGTTAGCCCATCCCCTTAACATTGGATTTAATTTTGCTATAAGTATGTCCTGCTTAACCATTTTCATTTTGCTTATCGTTTCTTTTACCTTGCGATAGAATGCTTTCACATTCTTTTTACTCGGTTTAATCAACAATTTGCCCTTAAATGATTTCACCGTCCACCCTAAGAAATCAAACCCTTGTTCGATATTAATAACCCGTGTTTTCCTTTCCGATAAGGTTAAGCCCCTTTCTTTCAGAAATTCCCGAATTCTTGGTACTACTTCATTTTCAAGTAACTCTTTCGAACTCCCTGAGATAATAAAGTCGTCCGCATATCGAACCATGTACACCTTATTAGCACGTCGTTGCCTGTTCCCAATGACACCAAAGTGTTGGGTTAATAGCGCCTCCATGCCATCCAGTGCCATATTCGCTAAAGTCGGAGAGATGATGCCCCCTTGCGGTGTGCCTTCTTCCGTCCGCTTGACCTGTCCCATGTCCACAACGCCCGATTTTAACCATTTTGCTAATATCCGCTTATTCATCGGAATATTGGCTATTAACCAATCATGGCTAATATGGTCAAAACAACCCTGTATATCCGCATCCAATACCCATTGCGCCGTTTGTCTCATTTGACTCCCTTTGCGTGAGAATATCTTATGCACGTGGCTTATCGCATCCGCCGTTGAACGATTGATTCGAAAACCATACGAGTTTTTATCCGCCGTCGTTTCTGCAACAGGCTGTAAAGCAAATAAGTACAGCGCTTGCATTGCTCTGTCTTTCATGGTCGGAATGCCCAAAGGACGCTTCTTTCCGTCAGACTTGGGAATATAAACTCGCCTTAATGGCATGGGTTTATATCCTTTACTTGTCAGCGTTGCAATGGCTTTCCATTTGCTCATTGGTGTTGACCATGTTACTTTGTCAACCCCTGCCGTTCTTTTACCTCTGTTTTCTGTCACTCTCCGCACCGCTAATTGCTTAGCATACGTTGAGCGTGTCAGTAACCGTTGTAAGCGTTTAACCTTACGGTAGTCACCTTCAATTGTTGCCTTCGCAATCCGTACCTGCAACCCTTTAACATGCTTTGTTGCTTTGACCCAATCAATCTTGTGCCATAGCTCATTCATGTCAGGAGTCGCTGGAGCTGGACTACTTTTAACTTTTTCGTTAAACTTAGAGTACTCTTTCATACTTACTCCTGTAGTAACAGAAATAAGCAGAAATCTACTTGGTTTTGTGTGAATAATTTCTTCGCCTCGTGAAAAGAAGAAGAATTATTCAATATGCCAAATAAATTCTACTTCTCTGTCACATGGTGAATTGTTAGAGTAGGGAAATGGGCTTGTTTTCACTTGCCCTTTTCCTTTCCTCACCCAATCATTCCCGAAGAAATGACCACAAAGGATTTGCCAACATCTTACGATGAAAGACCAGTTAGAAGTCTGCACCCTTTCGGGTTAGGTCATGTTTCATACCCTATATCAGCCATTACAGCCAATCATTCGCTTTCTCTAACCTCCCTTACCTGCACCCCCATCAGTATCGCTTGCGCTCTACCTGCCCTAGGGCGGAAATACAGGCTTACCAAGTTCCATTATTATCACACAAATAGTTAAGATGCTGTCTGTTCGCCGATAGTGTTATGATGACGTATCCCCAATTTAGAGAAGGATATCCCACTATGTACCTTTTGGTTAGAGCTTGTCAGTAGCTTAAGCTCTTTACAATTCACGACGTTTATCAACAGTTCACTTACGTTCATCTTTCTATTTAGCCTAGCCCCTCATGGCATGCTACTTGCCACTACTTAATGTTACCTCACGGTATGCATTAACCTTGCTACTCCTCAAGGGGGTACATTGTCAGGAAGCTCCGCACCAGACCGTTGCCAGTCTCGCACTATCCCTAGGCTACTGTTAGTCATATAACAGGTTGACTCGCACTTTCACCTAATTTATAAGCAATTGTACTTCAACAATGATAATAACAGCTTATGCACTTATAACTTCACAATAGGTCAATTCTAGCTTAAACTATACGCTGATGGGTTCTTTCGTTTCCTTGGTCGATTCAATAAATTCTTATTGAACTCCTTGGAATCTTCCAGAATATCAGATATGATTAATTGAATTGTCCAAAGACTAGTTCTTTAAAGTGTGAGAGTTGTCTCCCATGGGCTTTAATATATTCTTTACCGAGTACAGGTTATACAATATCCTTTCGGACATGTATAACGCCCTACTCGGATATTGTGAGGGTGGCTAATTAAAGTTATTCACCTTAATTAACCCACCTAACTTTTGATTAAAAATCAAAGAGTTAGGCACCATAAGTGCGCTCTTGTCGCACCTAAATAGACTGTGTAAATGTACGACTAATTACGTCTTTTTGTTGCTCTTTAGTTAAAGAGTTAAAACGTACTGCATATCCAGAAACACGAATGGTTAATTGCGGATATTTTTCAGGGTGTTCCATTGCATCTAATAATGTTTCACGATTTAACACATTAACATTTAGATGTTGACCACCTTCAATTGTCGCTTCGTGATGGAAGTAACCATCCATTAAACCAGCTAAATTACGTTTACGCACATCATCATCTTTACCTAACGCATTTGGAACGATAGAGAAAGTATATGAAATACCATCTTTAGCGTAAGCAAATGGTAGTTTTGCAACAGAAGTTAATGACGCAACCGCACCTTTTTGGTCACGACCGTGCATTGGGTTAGCACCTGGTCCAAATGGTGCACCAGCACGACGTCCATCAGGTGTATTACCTGTTTTCTTACCGTATACAACATTTGATGTAATAGTAAGTACTGATTGAGTAGGGATAGCATTACGATAAGTTTTAAGTTTTTGAATTTTCTTCATAAAACGTTCAACTAAATCAACAGCAATATCATCAACTCGTGGATCATTGTTACCGAATTGTGGATATTCACCTTCGATTTCAAAGTCAGTAGCTAAGCCATCTTCATCACGAATGGTTTTCACTTTTGCATATTTAATTGCAGAAAGTGAGTCAGCAGCAACAGAAAGACCTGCAATACCACATGCCATAGTACGAATAACATCACGATCATGTAATGCCATTAATGACGCTTCGTAGCTATATTTATCATGCATATAGTGAATAGCATTTAATGCAGTTACATATTGTTTTGCTAACCAATCCATAAAGTGATCTAAACGAGCAAACACTGTATCAAAATCTAAATATTCATCAGTGATTGGGTCTTCTTTAGGGCCTACTTGCATTTTTAATTTTTCATCAACACCACCATTGATTGCATATAGAAGTGTTTTAGCAAGGTTAGCACGCGCACCAAAGAATTGCATTTGTTTACCAACGATCATTGGGCTTACACAACATGCGATAGCGTAGTCATCGTTGTTAAAGTCTGGACGCATTAAATCATCGTTTTCATATTGTAATGATGAAGTATCGATTGATACTTTTGATGCGAACTCTTTAAATCCACTTGGTAACTGTTCAGACCAAAGGATAGTCATATTCGGTTCTGGTGAAGGACCCATTGTATATAAAGTATTTAAGAAACGGAAAGAAGTCTTAGTTACTAATGTACGGCCATCAACCCCCATACCTGCGATAGATTCAGTTGCCCAAATTGGATCGCCTGAGAATAACTCATCATATTCAGGAGTACGTAAGAAACGAACCATACGTAGTTTCATCACGAAATGGTCAACAATTTCTTGTGCGTCTTTTTCAGTGATTAAACCTGCAGCAAGATCACGTTGGAAATAGATATCAAAGAAAGTTGAAGTACGACCTAAAGACATTGCCGCACCATTTTGTGATTTAACCGCAGCTAAATAACCAAAATATGTCCATTGAACAGCTTCTTGTGCAGTTTTTGCTGGTCCAGAAATATCAAAGCCATATTTAGCAGCCATTTCTTTAATTTGACCAAGCGCACGATGTTGTTCAGCGATTTCTTCACGACGTTGCATAGTCATAGTTAAATCAACGCCATTTTCAAAATCAGCTTGTAAAGAAGTGAATTGTGCAAATTTGTCTTGCATCAAATAGTCAATACCGTAAAGTGCCACACGACGGTAATCACCAATAATACGACCACGACCGTAAGCATCAGGAAGACCAGTAATAACACCAGATTTACGACAACGAAGGATATCAGGAGTATAGATATCGAAAACACCTTGGTTGTGAGTTTTACGATATTCAGTGAAGATTTTTTTGACTAAAGGATCAAGTGTTCTGTTATAAGCTTTACAAGAATTCTCGATCATTTTGATACCACCAAACGGGATAATCGCACGTTTTAGTGGTTTTTCAGTTTGTAAACCAACAATTTTTTCTAAATCTTTTTCGATATAACCTGCATCATGAGCAGTAATTGTCGAAATAACACTTGTATCAAAATCCACAGGAGCATGGGTAGCATTTTCAATTTTAATGCCTTCCATTACTTTATCCCATAACTTAGTAGTAGCTTCTGTTGCGCCAGCTAAGAAAGACTCATCGCCCTCGTATGGCGTGTAGTTCTTTTGAATAAAATCGCGGACATTGACATTACTTTGCCAATCACCATCTTTAAATCCTTTCCAAGCAGCTGCTTGTACTTCGTTTAAATTACTCATAATTTTCACCTCAGGTTTACAAAAATATCTATTTACCCTCTTACATATTAGGGCAAATATTATAAAATCAATGTGGCTTACGTAAATATAAAGCCCAATAAGGTAGCGCAACTGCTAAACCACCTAAAATATTCCCGATTGTAACTGGAATTAAATTGTTAAATATAAAATGTTCAACAGTTAGTGATTTAAATGTATCTGGCGCTACGCCAACAGCTTGCCAAAATTCAGGGGAAGCAAAATTATTAATCATAATACCCATCGGGATCATAAACATATTTGCAATGCTATGCTCAAATCCACTAGCAACAAACATAGCGACAGGAAGAACCATGATTAACATCTTATCAAGTAAGCTACGACCAGCATAACTTAACCATGCAGCCAAACAAACCATTAAGTTAGCTAAAAAACCAAGGAATACAGCTTCAATAAAAGTATGATGCAACTTATGATCAGCAGTTTGCAATACATTCAATCCCCACTGCCCGTTAGCTACCATATACTGACCTGACAGCCAAATAATCATTACAAACAGTATAGCACCAATAAAGTTACCAACATAGACTAAAATCCAATTACGGAACATTTTTAACCAACTTACTTTATGCGTCATTCTTGGTAAGATAGTCAATACTGTTGAAGTAAAAAGATCAGCGCCACAACAAACAACTAGCATTAATCCTAATGAAAAGCAGATACCACCAACTAATTTGGCTAAACCAAACGCAACGGTTGCAGTGCCAGTTGTAACGGTAATATAAAAAACAAAAGCAATAGAGATAAAAACACCAGCAAGAATTGCAGATAAAATTGTGCTACATGGGTGTTTATTTACTTTGTAGTTGCCAATGTCTTCGGCAATTTGTGTCATTTGTGCGGGGGAATAGGAATCCACAAGTTTATCAGTACTCAAACTAACATCCTCAAAAAAACTAGGGTTTTATGAGACGCATAGTATACTCAAAATTTGAAGCAGATCACGTTTTTTTTATTAAAAAAAACGCTAAAAGTAAAAATTTATTGTTTATTTAAGTAATTACCGATAACAGAGCTTTTAAAGCAAATATTTGTTTTTATAAAAAAATATTAAATAAAAAACTCAATAAAATCAATACCTTTCCTGACCGATTTTTTTGTGGAAAATAACCGCTTTTTTGTTGGCGAATAGAATGGATTGGTGCGGTGGTTTTGGATGCTTTGCTTTGGGGGAATAAAATAACAACAGTGACCAAGTTTGAGTTAGGGAATTAAAGCGAATTCCCTGACAATCCAAGCTTTAAGTGTTTTTTGTAAATTGCTTTTTTATTAAAAAACAATGCAATTACCACTAAAAATTGGTCATAAAAACATTGATTTTTTTGAAGTTTTTTGCCATTTTTAATAGGATCATATTATTTTTTATTTAAAAAAACCACTTTCCATAAAGTATAAAAAGTGGGGTATTTATATGCCATTTATTTGTTATCTAAAATTCGACTTACTTTCACTAAATAATTACGTGATTCTTGCGCAACATGCGAAGTCACAAGCTTTCGATATACTTGTTGCGGTGTCATTGAGTTGATAATGTTAATAGCTTCGTTGCGATCGTTTGAAAACGTACGCAACACGCTACCTGCCCCGCCGTTATATGAGGTAATCATAGCGTATCTTAGCGAAATAGGATTGTTAATTCCTGCTAAGTATTTTGTTTTTAATAGTGATAGGTACGCTGTACCCATATCAACATTGTTACGAGGATCTAGCAAAAACTTTCGACTTGGTTCGCCTGATTTACCTCGTAATTTAAAAATATCACGCCCTGCCGTATGTTGTTGTACTTGCATTAGTCCAAGTGCATCAGTGCGGCTAACCGCATAAGGGTTGAATGCGGATTCAACTTCCATAATGGCAAGTATTAAGCGTTCATCAATAAAATAGCGGTTTGATGCTTCCGTAACCAGTGGTAAGAATTTTTTTGCACGCTGATTTATGTGGTTAGGAACAAGTTTAATTTCGACATAGGCAATTTTATGTGGACCAGAGGTGCGAATTTTTAGGTTGTTGGCAAGAACATAATCAGCAAAGCTGTTGGCTCGACCGCTCCAGCGGATTGGTTGGAGCTCTTGGTCGAGTACCTGATTGTATAAAAATGGGTCTTTAGATAAGTCTTGGCTGATTTTGTCATGACGTATAATGTCTACTGGTTCTGACATAAGCAATGTTGAAACAATTGCTTCTTTTAAATTTTCTATTGGTGATTCAGCCATGGTTTCAATGGTTATAATACCTGAAACAAAATTAATATGGACACGGGTTTTTAGGTTATCTTCATATTGAACATAATCTTTAGGACCAGCAATAAGCACTTCTTTAGGCCCCCAAATTTGTTCGATGTTGTTAGCATATTGGCTAATTAAGATATTGAATGCGTTGGTATCTTTGACGTAATAATCTTCATCTTCTTTGTGCGAATTGCGGCTTGGGCAGCCCGCTAACAGGCTGACTGCAATAATTAATGCAATGAGTTTTTTATTGTTTTTCATTTTTTATCTCAATGTTGAGGTTTATATCCATCAATAACAATATCTTCACCTTCAAATAAAAATTTGACCATTTCTATTTCAATTTTTTTGCGGTGTTCAGGATTCATCATATTCAATTTATTTTCGTTAATTAACATCGTTTGCTTTTTAAGCCACTCCTGCCATGCTTGTTTTGATATTTCATTAAAAATACGTTTGCCAAGCTCCCCAGGATAAAGCTGGAAATCTAAACCATCCGCTTCTTTTTTTAAATAATGGCAATAAATAACACGACTCATTTTTATCTCTTTTTTAAGTACAATTAACGAACAGGTGCTGATTATACCTGAAAATAATTAGAGATAAGAAGAAAATTATCGAATAAGTTTGCAAATTGAAATTACTTTTACAAGTGAATATTAATTTAAAATAAATGAATAATTATTTACTTTACACTGCAGTTAATTTGCTTAAAATAACATGAAATTATCATTAAAAATAAATAAGGATTAAACAATGCCAGCAAAAATCACTCGTGAACTTTTTGATCAAGTTATTTTACCTGTTTATGCACCAGCTCAATTTATTCCTGTTAAAGGTCAAGGTAGTCGTGTTTGGGACCAGCATGGTGAAGAATATATTGATTTTGCGGGTGGTATTGCAGTTAATGCGCTTGGTCATTGTCATCCACGATTAGTGAAAGCTTTGCAAGAACAAAGCGAAAAACTGTGGCATGTTAGTAATGTGTTTACTAATGAGCCAGCTTTAAATTTGGCGCAAAAATTGATTGATAATACCTTTGCTGATCGCGTTTTTTTTGCTAATTCAGGAGCAGAAGCAAATGAAGCGGCATTTAAACTGGCTCGATATTATGCTATCCAAAAACACAGTCCTTATAAAACTAAAATTATTGCCTTTTATCAGTCGTTCCATGGTCGTACATTTTTTACGGTTTCAGTGGGTGGGCAAGCCAAATATTCTGATGGTTTTGGTCCCAAACCTGCTGATATTATTCACGTTCCTTTTAATGATCTTGATGCTGTTAAAGCGGTAATCGATGACCATACTTGTGCTGTTGTGTTAGAGCCGGTTCAAGGTGAAGGTGGGTTAACCTCAGCAACGCCTGAATTTTTGCAAGGTGTGCGTGAGCTTTGTGATGAATATAAGGCCTTATTGGTATTTGATGAGGTGCAATGCGGAATGGGTAGAACAGGCAGTTTATATACTTATCAACAATATGGTGTCATGCCTGATATTTTGACCTCGGCTAAAGCTTTGGGGGGCGGTTTTCCAATTAGTGCAATGTTAACCACAAATGACATTGCTTCAGTTATGCACCCTGGCGTGCATGGCACTACTTACGGTGGCAATCCTCTTGCCTGTGCTGTAGCTTGTGAGGCTTTCGATATCATTAATTCTGCCGAAGTGCTTGAGGGTGTGCAAAAGCGACGCGCTATTTTTATTGAAAAACTAGAAGAAATTAATGATAAATTTAAGTTGTTTCGGGAATATCGCGGTAAAGGGTTGCTGCTAGGTGCTGAGTTACAACCTGAGTTTCATAATAAAGCCCGAGAGCTTTTAAATGTTGCTACTGAATTTAAGGTGATGATTTTAAATGCCGGCCCAAATGTATTGCGGTTTACTCCGTCGTTGATAATATCCGAAGACGAAATTGAAGAAGGCATGAAGCGATTAACAAAAGCGGTTGAAAAAGTTGTCAATAGTTGAGTTTTTCTATACAGTAACGACATTTTAATCAATTAAGCACAGTTAATGTGCTTAAAGGATACTTTTTATGACAAATATTCGACCATTAAATTACGCAAAAACACATTTTATTTTAAGTGCACCTGATATTTCTCATTTACCGAGCGATAATGGGGTTGAAGTTGCCTTTGCTGGCAGATCTAATGCTGGCAAATCTAGTGCACTGAATACATTGACCAATCAAAAGGCATTAGCAAGAACCAGTAAAACACCGGGAAGAACACAATTAATCAATTTATTTCAAGTGGAAGAAAATTGTCGCTTAGTTGATTTGCCCGGTTATGGCTATGCACAAGTTCCCGAGGCAATAAAACGCAAATGGCAAAAATCATTAGGAGAATATCTTCAAAAACGTGAAAGCTTAAAAGGTTTGGTTGTATTAATGGATATAAGACATCCTTTAAAAGACTTAGATCAACAAATGATTGAATGGGCGGTTTCAGTAGATATTCCTGTTATGTTACTACTCACAAAGGCCGATAAATTAGCTTCTGGTGCACAAAAAAAACAAGTTAACATGGTTAAAGAAGCCATTTTACCTTTTCAAGGTGATATTACTGTGGCTCCTTTTTCATCGCCTAAACGTATGGGTTTAGAGCCTTTAAAACAAAAGTTAGATGAATGGTTTAGCCAACAATGAAGCCTGTAATTGATAATGCTGCTTTTTCATTCCATGCTTTATCGCCCGAGTTAATTTTTGAGAGTTTGTTGTCAATCGGCATTCGTATTGATTCAGGTCTGACTGCTTTAAATAGTTATGAGAACCGAGTTTATCAATTCCATGATGAGGATCGCATTCGTTATGTTGTAAAATTTTATCGACCTTATCGTTGGAGTAATGAGCAAATTATTGAAGAACACCAGTTTACTAAACAATTAGCTGATGCTGAGATTCCTGTTGTTGTCCCTTTGACAATTAACAATACCACGCTACATGAACATGAAGGCTACCGATTTGCCCTATTTCCTAGTGTTGGTGGGCGACAATACGAAGTAGATAATCTGGAGCAGATGGAATCAGTTGCAATGTTGCTTGGGCGTATTCATCAAATTGGTGCAAGCAAGCCCTTTTTACATCGACCAACTATCGGATTAGAAGAATATCTTTATTATCCCCAAGAAATAATATTATCGTGTCATTTTATTCCCCAAAAAGTACAATCTGATCTGAAAACAATTTTAGCGCAATTAATTAAAACCGTTGAACACGATTGGCATAATGATTGGCAACCTATCCGTCTACATGCTGATTGCCATGCAGGTAATATTTTATGGCGAGATGGTGCAACGTTTGTTGATTTTGATGATGCCCGTAATGGCCCCGCTATTCAAGATTTGTGGATGCTGCTTTATGGCAATCAACACGAACAACGTATACAGTTAGATATGCTAATTGAGATGTACCAAGATTTTTTTGACTTTGATACAGATCAACTGAGTTTAATTGAGCCATTAAGAGCGATGAGAATGGTGCACCATTTAGCATGGATTATTGCCCGCTGGCAAGACCCGGCTTTTCCTATCGCTTTTCCGTGGATAACAGATGAAGACTTTTGGCGACAACAATTATCGGAATTTAAGCAGCAAATTGAAGCAATCAAAGCACCGTCGATAAAATTAATGTCAATAATGTAAGTATTAACAATATGATTAATTGATTAATTTTAATAATTCATCAAAAATGGGGCGACTTTTGACTAATGCTTCTTTTTTGGGTTTAGAAAACTGTTTTATTTGATACTCAAGCTTGAGTGCTAGCGATTTGTCACCAATCAAGACTTGATACACAATTGTCAAATCCCTATGCCCTTTTAAACATTTAGCACCTTTACCATTTTGATGTTGTTGTAAACGCCTAGCAACATCCGTGGTAATGCCAGTGTATAACGATTGATTTGCTGTTCTGATAATATATAAAAACCATTTAGGCGTTTTATTAGACATAAATAGCCAAAAGATATAAAGCGAATAATTTCATCATAATATCATTTTTATTGTCTAATCAGTATTTTCAATTTTATAGCGATATTATTTAACGATACTACCTTGTTAACCATTACTGTTTCATTTACTTTAATGCTGATAATGTTTAAGATAAACCCACTTTTTTTTGATGTACTTTGGGATAATAAAATTTGAACAATTTTGCAAAAATTATTGAAGTCGAACGTGGAGATATGAAGTTCGCTTATGTACAAAATGATGAAATAAATTATCTAGACCTGTTTGACCAATTTTTGGCTGAAGAAGGGCATCATGAATTGCTCGACCCAAGCGATAAATTAGAACGATATACTTATTTAATCAATCACAATCAAACCAAATTTATTTTTAAAATTGATGGTGGGGTTGAGCACCGTTTAGAACGCAAACTTATTGCCAAAATAACTGGCGATTTTTATTTTAATTTAATTCGTAAACTGGCAAAAATATCACTTGATAAATGTGATATTGCTTATGAACTTTATTTGGTTGCTTTCGATAAGAGAACCAAACGTCATTATATGATATTTAATTTTATTGAAGGTCGCTCCCTAAAATGGGAAGAGATGAGAGAGTATGGTGAGCAAGTCAAAAACTGTCTTGAAAAACTGCATAGCTATAATTTAGTATCTAATGATGTGCATGGTGGTAATTTTATTTTAACACCAGATGGAAAAATTAAAGCTATAGATTTAACTAACTCTGGTTTTATTTGGTTAACCAAGGCTAATGATGCGATTGAATCGCAAGAACGTTTTGGTATCAAAATTAAGGTTCCTTTTTTGGCAATGGCAATTAAGAAGTTTACTCATGGATTTAAACGGTTATCTCGTAAGATCCGCGGTAAAGAAGATTAACGATATTCCTATTAAGGATAACTCTGGTTAAATTGATATTCGTCATTTTTTAAACACCAACTGAGCAATCGGTAAAAGATAAAATTAATTAGGCTTAAAAAGGATGTAATATGAAAAAGTTAATTGGTTATTGTGCTGTTTTAACTATCCTAACTGGCTGTACATCTCAAAAAATGGAGTCAATTTACCAAACAGAAGGCGTTGAAATTACTAAAAATTCGTCAAACATCGATATATTAAATAAATATAATACGTCACGACCAATTACTACGCTTCATTCATCTTTGTCATTATGTATTGCACAAGAACTGGATAACAGCCCCGTTGTGTTAAGCAGCGAAAATGCATTAGGCTCACAATGGTGGCCATATTGGAATAGACCTAACCAACAAACCATTACGGTTAATGGTGGCGATACAATTAAATTAGTTGAAGGTAATCATGTTGTTGCTAATGCTGTCGTTGACTACCAATATCATGCTAAATATTTTGTTAGCTATACTTTAACTGCAACACGTAACCAACGTGATATTCGTTATTTATTTAGTAATATTAAACAAGCTCAACAATATACTGGTTCAGTCGCCAATGATGGATTTGAAAATGTAAAAACGCTTGAAAGATCCCACCCTAACTTAGTTATTGAGTCACTCAATAAAGAAGTTGATAAAATCCAAGAATGCTTATTACGCCAATAGTTGAGCATAAAGAAATTTTAAGTAATACATATGTTTTAATCTATTTTTTTGATGCTACTATTTAGAAGGATGAAAAAATTTGAATGACTAAAATGTTTATGATGTTTTAAAAAATTCAACAAAATTATGCTGCATTTTAATTTATACCATTCCATTTGCTTAATAACTTACATTAATTACAAAAATAGTTATATAACTTTCTTAATCTTCTGATTTCTGCGTCTATAACTATACTAATTATATAGTTAAAACCCAATTAGTAGTATAAGAGGTATATTATGAGCATGATGCAGGAAATAAAAGAAAACAAATTTTATGTAGGTTCCTTACCTTTACCCATTTTCATTGTTTGTTCAATCATCGTTATTATCGCCGCCCAATTAGATATGCTTCCCAAAACCTTAATTGGTGGTTTTGCCGTTATTTTACCATTAGGCTGGTTTTTAGGGACAGTAGGACAAAATATTCCATTTTTTAAAAAATTTGGTGCTCCAGCAATATTATCACTCATCGTTCCTTCTTTGTTAGTTTATTATGGTGTTTTTGATGAAAATACGTTAACAGCAACCAAAATGCTAATGAAAGACTCTAATTTTCTACTCTTTTATATCGCTAGCTTAGTTTGCGGTAGTATTTTAGGCATGCATCGTGTCATTTTAATACAAGGTTTTATTCGGATGATGATTCCAATGTTTCTTGGTATGTGCTTAGCCGCATTGGTGGGCGTTTCGGTTGCTGTAGCTTTTGGTGATACTTGGGAGCATGCATTTTTCTATACTGTGTCACCGGTTATGGCTGGAGGCATTGGAGAAGGTGTTTTACAACTCTCTAATGCTTATAGCAACATCCTTAATCAAAATTATGATTCATTTGTTAGCGCATTAATTCCTGCAACTGTTGTGGGCAACTTTTTTGCCATTACCTTTACAGCTATTATGAGTCGAATTGGTGAAATTAAACCACACTTAAGTGGTCATGGACAATTAGTTCAAATTGAATTTGATGGTTTAGCTGATGCTTTAAAAGAAGATAAAACTCCATTAGATGCAAGGGCCATGAGTGGCGCAGTGATGATTTTAGCTACTTTATTTATTTTTGGTATGATTTTAGAAAAGATTACCCATTTTCCAGGGCCTGTACTTATGATTATTGCAACCGCCGTTGTTAAATATTTTCGTTTATTACCAGAAAGCGTAGAACGCGGTAGTCAGCAATGGTATAAATTTATCTCAGGTAATTTTACTTTTCCACTTATGGCTGGACTAGGTTTATTGTATATTGACTTAGGTAGTGTTGTTAATGTGTTAACTATTCCTTATTTTATTACCATTATTTCGGTGGTATTTACTGTTTCGATGACAGGCTTTGTTTGTAGCTTTTTCTTAAAGATGTACCCGGTTGAAGCGTCTATTATATCTTCATGTCAAAGTGGTATGGGGGGAACTGGCGATGTTGCAATACTTTCCACAGCAAATCGAATGAACCTAATGCCTTTTGCACAGGTCGCAACACGATTAGGTGGTGCATTAATGGTTATTTGTACCACAGCATTATTACGTTATTTACATATGTAATAAGGAAAAAGCTTTCTACAATTTAGAGGGTGATATAACAACAATCAATGAGTTATAAATATAGCAGCATAAAACAGTAAATATAATATTTATAAATACAATATTTCATAAACATAATTTGAAGGTAACAATTATGACTACAGTTCAAGAAAAAGCATTAGCAATTAGCAAACAAATGCATGGAAAATTAGAAATTCATTCAAAGGTACCAGTAAATTCAATGGCCGATCTGAGTGTTGCGTATACGCCTGGCGTGGCAGCGGTGTGTACAGAAATATCGGAAAATCCTGAATCTGTATATGAATATACTAGTAAACGTAATTTAGTCGCTGTTATCACTGATGGTTCAGCAGTATTAGGACTTGGTAATATAGGCCCAGAGGCCGCCATCCCTGTAATGGAAGGAAAAGCAATATTATTTAAGCAATTTGCTAATGTAGATGCAATTCCACTATCGCTCAATACACAAGATCCTGATGAACTTGTTAGCCATATTGCTGCATTAGCCCCTTCGTTTGGAGGCATTAATCTTGAGGATATTAGCGCTCCAAGATGTTTTGAAATAGAAAAACGTTTGCAAGAAATACTAGATATTCCAGTATTTCATGACGACCAACATGGCACAGCAATTGTTGTTTTAGCCGCATTATACAATGCATTAAAAGTCGCAAATAAAAAAATTGAGTCAGCTAAAATTGTTGTCAACGGCGGTGGAGCTGCAGGTTTAGCTATCGCTGATATGTTATTAGCCGCAGGAGTAACCAATCTAAAAGTGGTTGATAAAATTGGTATTTTATCTGAAGATGATGAGTCATTACCACCGCATCACTTAGCTATGGCCAAAAGAACCAATCGCGAAAAGCAAAAAGGAACATTAGAAGATGCGATCAAAGGTGCTGATGTATTTATTGGTGTTTCAGCACCAAAAGTATTAAATCCAAAATGGGTTAAAACTATGGCAGAAAAATCTATTATTTTTGCAATGGCCAATCCAACACCTGAAATCTTCCCAGAAGAAGCTAAAGCTGCTGGTGCTTATATTGTCGGTACAGGGCGTAGTGATTATCCAAACCAAATTAATAATGTCTTAGCATTCCCTGGAATTTTTAGAGGTGCGTTGGATGCTAGAGCTAAAAATATCACATTAGAAATGCAATTAGCTGCAGCCAAAGGATTAGCTAGTATTGTAACTAATGACAAATTATCAGTAGAATATATACTACCTAATGCTTTTGAACCCAATGTAGCTAAAGTTGTCGCTGAAAGCGTTAAAAACGCTGCCAAATAAGCATATTATTTGGCTAATTAGATTTTAATATAACCTGTTAATTCAATAATTGATTAGCAGGTTTTACCTTTAGTACATTAATATAAGTAAACAATAACTGTTTTCGAAAAGTGACTAAATGAGATATCTTTTTAATCGGTTAACACTTAAATTTAAGCTTATCAGTTTATTTTTTTTAGTTTTTACATTATCGTCCATAGCTGAAAATATTTATATTATTCATTTTGTTAATAATGAATATTTACAGACTTCTCGCCAACATGTTGAAAATATTGCTAATATTATTTCATCAACGGATAATATAATAAAGAATATACAATCCCCCTCGCCTCAGAGCTTATCTTTTATCCAACATGATACTGAACAAATACAAAAACTAACGCAGGTTGATTTTGTCGTTGTATTTAATATGCAAGGAGTGCGACTGTCACATCCTGATAAAAATAAAATTGGACAGCTTATTGTTGGTGGCGATGAAGGTAAAGTATTAAAAGGAGAATCTTATACATCAATAGCCGAAGGAACACTTGGCAATTCTATACGAGCATTTAGTCCTATTTTCAATAGCGATCATCAACAAATTGGCGCAGTACTAGTTGGACAAACACTAAAAAAGATCGATCATTTAGCATCAAGAACCAGTCAATCCATCTGGTTTTCATTATTGGCTTCGTTAAGCGTTTCTTCTATTTTAGCCCTATTATTATCACGCAATATTAAGAAAATTTTATATGGACTTGAGCCGAGCGAAATGGCCCAACTATTTGAAGAGCGCGATGCTATTATTAGAACCGTTAAAGAAGGCATTGTAGTAATTAATCGTGATGGTTCAATTACCCAGATTAATAATGAGGCAAAACGAATATTACGGATTACTAGTTGTAAATCCGATATTATAGGTACACAAATTGCAGATATTATTCCAAATACTCGTTTACACGAAGTCATGCAATCAGGCTTAGCGGAATATGATTGTGAACAAAACATTAATGGTGTTGTTATTTTAACAAATAGAGCTCCATTATTTGTCAATGGTGCATTAGTTGGTGCTATTGCCTCTTTTAGGGATATGACCGAAATACGACAATTAGCTGAAAACTTAACCGGTGTAAACCGTTATGCTGATGCATTGCGTTCTCAATCACACGAATTTAATAACAAATTACATGTTATTTATGGTTTAGCGTTTAATAATAACAAACAAGAATTAATTGATTATCTTGAAGAGATTATTGGTAACCAGCAAGCTGAATCAAAACTTGTCACTCAAGCAATTAAAGATCCAATCATTTCTGGTTTTCTAAATAGTAAATTTAGCCGAGCCCGAGAATTAGGTGTTTATTTAAATTTTAACATTAATGGTATATTATCACCGATTTCAGATACATCTGTCACTCATAGTTTAATTACCATTTTAGGTAATTTAATTGATAATAGTTTAGATGCCGTACAATTTTTAGAAGAAAAACAAATCAATGTTAATTTACAAATTAATAATGATACGTTTAACATTGAAATCAATGATAATGGCGAAGGTATTTCAGAAGAAGATACGCAACGTATATTTCAAAAAGGTTATTCAACTAAAGGCGATAATCGAGGTATTGGACTGTATTTG
Organism: Gilliamella sp. Pas-s27; assembly: GCF_009795865.1. NCBI lineage: Bacteria > Pseudomonadati > Pseudomonadota > Gammaproteobacteria > Orbales > Orbaceae > Gilliamella > Gilliamella sp. Pas-s27. The sequence continues at coordinate 50,298 of NZ_WTEW01000001.1, read as the reverse complement.
GTTCTAGCAAGTATCGATGAACTCAATGGGCATATTGAATTATGTGACTTAAGTAATAAAAAAGGAACGTGTTTTAAAGTATTATTACCAATTAAAGCAATCTATAGGGAGAAAAAAATTCATGGTTGATGTTTTAATAGTTGAAGATGATCCTATGGTGACAGAATTAAATAAAAAATACCTACAAATGGTTCCTGGCTTTAATTTAATCGCCAATGTCAATAACGGTGAACAGGCACTGCATTTTATACACGATAATCATATTGATTTAATTTTGCTAGATGTATTTATGCCAAAACTCAATGGACTAGAGCTATTACAACATATTCGTATCAGTTATCCAAAAATTGATATTATTATGGTAACTGCGGCTTGTAAAACAAGTGAAATTCAAGCGGCTTTACGCTTAGGTGTCATTGATTATATTGTAAAACCTTTTACTTTTGAACGATTACGCATGGCATTAATTTCTTATCAAGAACGTATACGCTTATTATCATCATCCAAAATTTTAAATCAACATCAACTTGATGACCGAATTTTTGCAAAACCTGTTTGCCACAACAAAAGGTTACCAAAAGGTATTGATAATCAAACATTACAAAATGTTCGAGAGGCGATTATTAAATATAATAATGAATTTTCAATGAGTGACATTGTAGAATTAATTTCGTTATCGAGAATATCTCTTAAAAAATACTTGGATTATCTAGAAGAGCTAGGTGAGCTTGAAAGCCATTTGACCTATTTATCAATAGGTCGACCTGTTAAACGTTATATTTATCATAAGTAATAAATCCGTCTATACTCATCACATATAAGAAAATTAACTAATTAATTATTTGTAATAATACTATAAAACTAAGTAATTTATTTATCCATTGTAATTTCATCTAATGACAAGCTAAAACTAGGAAGAAAAACATCTAAAAAATAGTTCATTTCTGGACTATTACGTTCAGATAACGTCTTTTTTAAGCGTTGTTCTGCCAATTTAAATTCATTATTACCAGCACTCAATTCTTCAATCGTTTTAAGATAGGCACATAATGCATCAGACTGTTTTACAATACTTTTTTCTGTTTCGTTATAAAAATCATCATCGATTAGTGTTCTAAAATCATCTTGAAGATCTTTTGGAAGCATATTAATGAGTTTATGTTGAGCTATTTTTTCAATTTTTTTATATTCAACAGTAATTTGTGGATTGTAGTATTTTGTGGGTGTTGGTAAATCGCCAGTAATAACTTCTGAAACATCATGATACATTGCTAACAATGCAATTCGTTCTGGATTTACATCACCATTAAATTTTTTATTTTTAATTATAGCCAAAGCATGTGCAACAAAAGCTACTTGTAAACTATGTTCTGATACATTTTCCGTTCTTATATTTCGCATTAGAGGCCAACGGTTAATAAGCTTTAATCGCGATAAATGAGCAAAAAAATGACTATTATTCATGTTATTATCTCTTTAATATAAAATAAAAACGCCCCCATTAAAAATAGGAGCGTCTATAATATATAGTAATATTTCTTACGACTTTACGCTAGAATAAGCTGCTTAGTACCCAACGCTAGTGGTACTGTTTGTTCTTCTGTAAATGTCACATATTCCCATGCACTTTGTTTAGCTAACAATGCCTGCAATAATTGGTTGTTTAGTGCATGACCTGATTTATAACAAACTACTTCGCCAATCATATTATGACCGCTCATATATAAATCACCAATAGTATCAAGCATTTTGTGACGTACAAACTCGTCATCAAAACGCAAACCATCTTCATTAAGCACTTTATAATCATCAACAACAATTGCGCAATCTAAACTACCACCTAAACATAAACCTTTGGATTGCAACGCTTCAATATCGCGCATAAAACCAAACGTTCTTGCCCGGCTAATTTGACGAATAAATGATTCAGATGAAAAATCTAATTGATAACGCTGCGAACTGCTATCAATAGCAGGATGATGGAAATCAATAGTAAAATCTAATCTAAAACCACTATAAGGCCTTACTTCAGCCCATTTATCGCCATTTTCAACTCGAACAGTCTCTTTTACACGTAAAAACCTTTTTAGTGCATTTTGTTCAGCAATGCCTGCATCAAGTAATAAATAAACAAAGGGACTAGCGCTACCATCCATTATTGGAATTTCAGGTGCATTAACTTCAATAATAATATTATCTATACCAAGTCCTGCTAAAGCAGAATTAATATGTTCGACTGTTGAGATACGAACATTATCTTCGTTTACTAAACAAGTACAAAGCATTGTATCGCGTACAGATTTTGCATCCACTGGAAAATCAACATATGGATTTAAATCAGTACGGCGGTAAATAATACCTGTATTCTCAGGCGCAGGACGTAATGTCAAACTAACTTTCTTGCCGGTATGTAAACCAACACCAGTTGCTTGAATAGTCTTTTTTAAGGTTCTTTGTTTCACTTTGCACCTACTTTTTTACTTGTTGTACTCTTTAACTTTGACAATAAAAAATCAAATAAGTTCAACTTTAATTTGCTTGCTTACGAATGAAAGCAGGAATATCTAAAATTCTGTTATCTTCAATAGATGAAGTTGTTGGTTCATTAACAACTTTAGCTAATTTATCTTCTTGTTGTCCTAACGTGTTATTTTGAGCAAATAAATCATTACGAGGCATCGGTTTAGACATTTTAACTTCTGAACGTTTATCCATACCAATACCCGTTGCAACCACAGTAACTCGAATTTCATCCGACATATCAGGATCAAAGGTTGTGCCAACAACAACAGTCGCATTATCAGAAGCAAATGCCCGAACTGTACTACCCACTGTTTCAAACTCTTCTAAGCCGAGATCTAATCCTGCTGTTACATTTACCAATACACCTCGAGCTCCAGATAAATCAATATCTTCAAGTAAAGGACTAGAAATTGCCATTTCAGCAGCTTCTTCCGCTCGATTATCACCACTAGCTCGACCAGAACCCATCATAGCATATCCCATTTCAGACATCACTGTTCTTACGTCAGCAAAGTCTACATTTATATGACCAGGTTTAGTAATAAGCTCGGCTATACCTTGCACAGCACCTTTTAAAACACCATTAGCCGCTGCAAAAGCATCAAGTAATTTAACTCCTCGACCTAATACTTTTAATAGTTTGTCATTCGGAATAGTTATCAGTGAATCAACATGTTTTGCTAATTCAGCAATACCTTGTTCAGCAAAAGCCATACGTTTTTTGCCTTCAAAGCCAAAAGGTTTAGTGACAACAGCAACTGTTAGGATACCTAACTCTTTTGCTATTTCTGCAACTACAGGGGCAGCCCCCGTTCCTGTACCTCCACCCATGCCAGCGGCAATAAAGACCATATCCGCACCTTCAATAGCACTACGGATAACCTCACGATCTTCTTCAGCAGAGTTTCTACCGACTTCTGGATTAGCTCCTGCACCAAGTCCTTTAGTTACATTAGTACCGATTTGGATAGTTTGACCCACCTTAATTCTTTTTAATGCCTGCGCATCTGTATTTGCCGCAAAAAATTCGACACCTTCAATATGCTCGGCAATCATATGTTCGACGGCATTACCACCGCCACCACCGACACCAATAACTTTAATGACTGCTGCTGGTTCATCGTCTGCAACCATAGGCTCAAACATAACTTATCTCCAAATTTACGATCTTATGACATTGTACAGATAATCGTCTACAATGTCCATGAAGTTCTTGAAATATATTAGCTAAAATTCTTTTTTAAACCAACCGGTCAATCGTTTAGCTATCCCTTTTAATGATGATTTATTACTATCCTTTGAATCATCATTTAATAAACTTTGTTTTCCATAGTGTAATAACCCGATGGTTGTTGAACAATACGGTTTTTGTACATAATCAGTTAACCCTGATATATTTAATGGTTGCCCAATACGGACTTGATTTTGAAAAACTTTTTCAGCGCATTCTACCATTCCCTTTATTTGAGACGCTCCGCCTGTTAACACAATACCTGCGGCTAATTGATATTTGATATTCTGTTTTTTAAGCTCTTCTTGCAATGTAAGTAACTCTTTTTGTACTAACGAAAGCAATTCTGAATAACGGGGTTCTATAACATCTGCAAGAGTTTGCCGTTGTAAAGAACGAGACGGCCTACCGCCAACGCTTGGGACATCAATGACTTCATCTTTACCAATTAATGAACCTACAGCACATCCATAACGAATTTTAATATTTTCAGCATCCATTGGTGGTGCACCAAAAGCATAGGCAATATCACTAGTAACAACATTGCCAGCATAAGGAATAACAACAGAATGACGTAAAGCACCGTCAGTATAGACAGTTACATCCATTGTGCCTCCGCCTATATCAATCACGCAAACACCTAATTCTTTTTCATCATCCGTTAAAACTGCATAGCTAGAGGCCAAACCAGAAAAAATAAGTTGATCAACTTTCAATCCACAACGTTCAACGGCTTTAACAATATTTCTAGCCATATCATTATGACAGGTAACCAAATGAACTTTGGCCTTCATTCTCACACCAGATAAACCAATAGGATTTTTGATGCCTTCTTGTAAATCAATAGAATATTCTTGTGCAATAACATGTAAAATACGATGCTCATCTAAAATTCGGACCGATTTTGCTGTGTGAACAACATTTTCAACATCTTCGGCTGTCACTTCTTCATCAGCTATTGGTACCATACCTATTTCATTTTGACAGCGAATATGTTTTCCAGAGAGACTTAAATATACTGAAGATATTTGACAATCGGCCATTAATTCTGCTTGTTCTACTGCTCGTTGGATGGATTTTACGACAGACTCTAGATCGTTTACTCCACCTTTATCAACTCCTTTTGATGGACAATGTCCTACACCAATAATGTTAACAATACCATCAGGAAGAATTTCACCAACAAGGGCAAGCACTTTGGATGTACCCACTTCTAGCCCAACGACCAATTTTTTTTCTGTTGCTTTCATACTTCAGCCTTAATTTATTCCTTACTGCACCATTTTTTCTCTTTGTACTGAAATACCATTTTCATAACGTAAATCAGCGACCATTATTCTTTCATTTTCTGGAATTCTTGATTGAATTTCTGGAAATAATTTAATAAATTGTTGATACCGTTGTTCAATATTTTCATTACCTAACAATAATTTTATTTCCTGATTTTCAAGGCAAAAACCAGATACACACTGCTCAACCATTAATTGCCATGCATTGCGTTCGTCGGTTATAGCTACTTTAATATGTAATGCTAACTGGTTAGTTGCTAATTTCTTAGAAAGATTTTCTAATTTAGAATAAATTTCTAACGCTGATTTTGCCTTACCCTCAGGACCATATAGTCTTGGTAGTTGTAATTCAGCAATACGATCAAGTGGTACGCTAAAAACATTGCCATTTTCATCAAGTAAAAATAGATCATTCCAATAAAGTGCAGGTTTGTATTCTTCGACATAAACAATTAACCTATCAGGCCATTGTTTACGTACACTTATTTGCTTAACCCATGGAAATCGCATTACTTCTTGTTGGATATCATTCACGTCTTGTCCAATGTAGGTGTTAGGTAAGCCTAATCCTAAAATGGCTTCTCGAAGATCGTCCTCTGTTGTATAGGTATGATCACCACTTAACGTTAACTGTGATAACACCATTTGCTCAGGATCATTCATCCAATTTTTAAAGCTTTTAATTACCCAAATACTAATAAGAATAATCATAATAAAGAACAAAAAACCAATTAATTGCTCTGTATTACGAAAGATAAGCAGTCGCTTTTTATTTTTATCTTCTCGTCTATGCGCTGCTTGTCTAACTTGTTTCATAAAATAATGCCAATTATAAAGTTGCTAAATTTAAAATTTTGGCTACAAGTTCGTTAAACGACCAACCATATTGTTTTGCCGCCATTGGTACTAAACTATGATCTGTCATACCTGGAGCAGTATTTACTTCAAGTAAAAATGGTTTTTGTTTATCATTAAACATGATATCAACTCTTCCCCATCCACGACATCCGACTGCTTTATAAGCATCTAACGCTAATTTACGAATTTCTTTTTCTTTATCATCTGATAAACCACTTGGGCAAAAATACTGTGTAGTATCAGATAAATATTTGGCATCATAATCATAAAATTTGGTTGCAGGCTTAATATGAATTGATGGTAAAACATCATCACCAACAATTGCAACGGTAAATTCTGGACCAGCTAAGAATGACTCAACCATCACAACACTATCATATTTGAAAGCCATATCAATAGCTGATTCCAATTCAGATACTTCATTAACTCTAGTCATGCCAACACTTGAACCTTCATGACTTGGCTTTACAAATAATGGTAAACCAAGTTGCTTAACAATAGCATCCGTATCAATTGGTTTTGATTTTTCTACCATAACATAATCAGCAACGGGCAAATTAAGCGATTTCCACACCAATTTAGTTTTTAATTTATCCATTGTTAGTGCAGACGATAAAACATCACTACCTGTATAAGGAATATTTTGGTAAGTCAAAATTGCCTGAACAATGCCATCTTCCCCACCTCGTCCGTGCAAAATAATAAACGCTTTTGTATATCCATCTTCTTTCAAATTGGTAACAAGAAACTCCTTTGTATCAATTAGATGTGCATCAATACCATTTGCCAATAATCCTGCATGCACTGCTTTACCTGACTTAAGCGATACTTCTCTCTCTGCAGAAGTTCCACCGTACAATACAGCAACTTTATCAACCATTTTTATAGAACCTCTTTTGAAAATAATTGAATTTCGGCTAATTGGCGCGCTATACGACCAACACTACCAGCTCCTTGTGTAATTAACAAATCACCACCTTGTAATATTTCTTGCATAATTTCAGGCAACAAATCTAAATCAGAAACATAAATTGGATCAACTTTACCTCGATTACGTATTGAACGGCACAAAGATCGGCTGTCTGCTCCAGCGATAGGCTGTTCTCCAGCTGAATAAACATCCAACATTATAAGCGCATCGACTTGAGAAAGTACTTGTGCAAAATCATCAAATAAATCACGAGTACGTGTGTATCGATGAGGTTGAAATAACATTACAAGTCGTCGATCTGGCCAACCGTTTTTTGCAGCCTGAATAGTTGCATTAACCTCACTAGGGTGATGGCCATAATCATCAACCATCATAATATCACCACCATCAATATGAGGAAAAACACCCAATAAATCAAAACGCCGACTAGTACCTGCAAATTTAGCTAATGCATTTATAATTGATTCATCATCAATACCTTCTTCGGTTGCAGCAATAATTGCAGCTACCGAGTTTAAAGCATTATGTTTACCTGGTGCATTTAGCTCAATCTGTAAATCTTTATAACCTGGACGACAAACCGTGTAATAACTTACACCTCGTTCTTGACGATAATTTTTGATAACAACGTCTGCTTCTTCACTAAACCCATAAGTAATTATTTTACGTCCAACAATCGGTAATAATTCTCGATTAATAGGATCGTCGTAACACATAATAGCTAACCCATAAAATGGAAGGTTACGTAAAAAGGAGATAAATGTTTGTTTAAGATTATCAACACTACCTTGATAAGTATCCATATGGTCTGGTTCAATATTTGTGATAATGGAGACCATTGGTTGCAAATGAAGAAACGATGCATCGCTTTCATCTGCTTCAGCAATAAAATAGCGGCTGCTACCTAATTGAGCATGAGTTCCAGCGGCCTTAACTAAACCACCATTAACAAATGTTGGGTCAAGGTTTGCTTCAGCATAGATAGCAGTAACCATTGCAGTAGTAGTGGTTTTTCCATGTGTACCAGCAATAGCAATTCCATAACGAAAACGCATTAATTCAGCCAACATTTCAGCTCGTTGAATTACCGGTATACGCGCCTCACGTGCAGCTATCACTTCTATATTATCTTGCGAAATTGCAGATGAAATAACAACAACACTTGAATTAATTACATTTTCAGCAACATGACCAATAACAATTTTTGCTCCTAACGTTTCTAAATGTTGAGTCACAGTATTTTCAGCAATATCTGAACCGCTAATTTCATATCCTTCATTAGCTAAAACTTCCGCGATACCACCCATACCAGCACCACCAATACCCACAAAATGGATATGTTTGACTCGTTTCATTTCAGGAATAATTGCTCTTAATTTCGCTAATTCCTTTGTATTCACTATTGAACTCCTAATCATTCTTTATTGTGTAGTGTGCTGAATCACAGTATAATTAAATATTTGTATTTTAGTTATTTTGTCCAAAACAATCCATCATCCCAAACGTACAATTACTCTGATTTTTTTGACAAAAATTATTACATAAATTCATGTTAAAAACTAATTATTTTACCACTGAGTTAAGGGTTTCCGCTACTCTCTCTGTCGAATTCACAATAGATAAACTTTTAGCTTTAATTGCCATTTCAGTTAACTTATCACGGTCCAAATTTAATAATAGTTTTAATAATGACTCAGCGTTAAAATTGGGTTGCTCTATAATATCTGCAGCACCTATATCCGACAATGATTTTGCATTCCAAAACTGCTGACGATCTTTATGCATGAAAGGGACAAAAATAGCACCAATACCAACAACCTCAATTTCACTAACAGTTAATGCTCCACTGCGACAAATCACAATATCAGCCCAATTATATGCTTCTGCAATATCAGATATAAACTCAGTCACTTTATTATTGGTCATATCACAGCTTTGGTAAGACTCGATTACCGAATCTAACATTCCTTTACCTGTTTGATGCCATACTACATATTTATTCGATAATTTGGTTATAACTTGAGGTACAATATCATTAATAATTTTAGCCCCTTGACTGCCACCCATAACCAATACTCTAATTGGCCCATTACGATTCTTGAATCTTTCCTCTGGTTTTTCAACAGTTAAAAGGTCACTACGTACAGGATTACCAACTACTACAGCTTTAGGAAAAGCTGTAGGGAATGCTTGCAAAACTTTAGTTGCAATTTTAGCTAACCACTTGTTGGTTAAACCAGCTATACCATTTTGTTCATGCACTACAATTGGTATACCAAGTGTTTTTGCCGCAATGCCTCCAGGGCCAGAAACATACCCCCCCATACCAAGAACGACATCAGGACGATAAGTTTTCAATATTTTTCTAGCTTGTAAGACTGCTTTTATAATTTTATAGGGTGCTTTTAATAATGCCATAACACCTTTTCCTCGTAGCCCTGATATTTCAATAAAATCGATCTCAATACCATTTTCAGGAACTAACTGCGCTTCCATTCGGTCTGCGGTACCTAACCATCTGACTTGCCAACCTTGCTTTATTAAATAATGTGCAACAGCAATACCGGGAAAGACGTGCCCACCTGTTCCACCTGCCATAACTAATAACTTTTTCATTATTTTATTAACCTTATTCTTGCTTGTGCTTGTTGTTGTCTAAATTCAAAATCTATTCTAAGTAATATTGCAACTGCAATACTCATCACAATAAGGCTTGAACCACCATAACTAATAAAGGGTAATGTTAATCCTTTGGTTGGTAACATACCAGATGTAACACCAACGTTAACAAATGTTTGAAAGCCAAACCATATACCAATTTCACAAGCTAAATAACCTGAAAACAATGAGCCTTCATTCAAGGCCCGATAACCAATTGCTAACGCTTTAAATGTCAAAAAGAAAAGTAATGACAATAAAGCAACTACACCTATATATCCATATTCTTCAGAAATAATTGAAAAAATAAAATCGGTATGACATTCAGGTAGGTAACCTAATTTTAGAATAGAGTTACCCATACCTTGCCCGGTAATACCACCACTACCAATTGCCATTAAAGATGCAACTAATTGATAACCTGAACCCGTTGCATCTTGCCAAGGGTCAAGAAAAGTCAATAATCGAGTTAAACGGTACGCTTCATATAGAATCAAACAAATAACAGCACCAACACCAGTTAGTAAAATAGCGATAAATTGCCACAATTGAGCACCAGCAATAAATAAGATGCCAATAGTTACCATAAATAAGACGATAACAGTACCTAAATCAGGTTGTTTAAGTAACAAAACGGAAAGTACAGCCATAACAACCATTGGTTTAAAAAATCCCCAAAAGCCATTTTTTACTTCTTCAAATTTGCGTGATAAATAACCTGCTAAAAATAAAAATAAAGCTAATTTTGAAAGCTCTGCAGGCTGAAAATTAAATACTCCGAGAGGTATCCAACGAGATGCACCATTAATTGAAGAACCTATACCAAGTACAACAATTAACATAATAATAGCAATAATTAGTAATATTGAGCTAAATTGCTGCCAACGTTGCATTGGAATATACAGTGTAATAAACATTAAAAATAACGATAGTCCTAATTGAATAAGCTCTCGTTGAGTATAAAAAAAAGGGTTGCTTTCATTAAATGACATTGAAGATGATGTCACCATTATTAAACCAAAAATCATTAAACCAAGCACAGTCCAAAGTAATTGGTTATCAAAAGGTATATGCGGATTAACTTGTTTTCTTAACCAAAAAAATGTCATTTCTTACCTCTTTGAACATATTTTTTGGCTAATTTTGCAAATTGATTTCCTCGTTCAATATAATTTTTAAATTGATCTAAACTTGCACAAGCAGGGGATAGCAAAACCACATCATTTGATACCACCTTTTGAGCAATAATTTGTATTGATTCAGCCATTGTTTCAGTTATTGTTGTTATATTAGGAGCTAATTTACCAAGCAAATAACGATCTCGCCCAAAACAAAAAACATCAAGGTTGTTACTTTGTAAGTAAGGTAATAGAGGAGAAAAATCAGCTGATTTACCATCACCACCTAATAGTAAGTATAGTTTACCGTGGCAAATAATACTTTTCAGTGCAGCTTCAGTACTACCTACATTGGTCGCTTTAGAATCATTAATCCACTTTACATCATTTTGCTCAAAAACCAACTCAAAACGATGAGGCAAGCCTTTAAATGAAGCAATTGTTGTTAAACTTGATTGTCGTGAAACATTTAATTTATCAGCAATCGCTAAAGCCGCTAATGCATTAAGATAGTTGTGGCATCCAATTAGTTTTATCATTTTAGTATCTAACACACTTTGTCCTTGTGCAATGAGGTGTTCATAGTGAACGCCTAAATGATAATCACCTTTATTCACACCAAATGAAACATAGTTGAGTTGTTTATCAGTTGGAATAGTTAATTTATCATCACTGTTAATTACACAATATTTAGCATTATGATAAATACGTTGTTTAGCCTCGACATATTGCATTAAACCAAGAGGATATCGATCCATATGATCTTCTGAAATATTTAAAATTGTTGCAACAGTAGCTTGTAAACTATATGTTGTTTCTAGCTGAAAACTTGATAGTTCAAGAACATATATATCGTAATCTTGGTTTAATAGAGATAATGCTGGTTGCCCAATATTACCGCCAACGCCAACTTTGACACCTGATGCTTTAATAATATCACCTACCAATGTCGTCACCGTTGTTTTACCATTAGCTCCTGTGATCGCAACAATTTTTTTATTTGGTTGTAAATTAACTTCACGACAAAAAAGTTCTATATCACCAATAATTTCAATACCTTTTTCAGCTGCTTTTTTCAATTCTGGAGTTGATAATGAGACACCTGGACTAGTGATAATTAAATCAGCTTTTAACAACCAATCAATATTTAAACCGCCTAAATGATAATTAACACGATTATCTAATTGCTCTAATCCTTGTGGCTTTAAACGAGTATCAATTACCTTTGGGATAACGTTTTGGTCAAGAAAATAATCAACACAAGAAAGACCTGTAATACCTAATCCAATAATTACAATATTTTTGCCCTGATAGTTAACCATGATTCAATCCTGATCTATTTTAAATTATCGTAATTTCAAGGTTAATAACCCAATTAAAACCAACATTAATGAAATAATCCAAAAACGCACAATAACTCGAGGCTCCGGCCAACCTTTTAGTTCATAATGATGATGAATTGGTGCCATTTTGAATATTCTTTTGCCTCTTAATTTATATGAGCCTACTTGTAAAATTACTGATAAAGTTTCGATAACAAAAATTCCACCCATAATTAGTAATAAAAATTCTTGTCTTAATAAAACAGCAATAATTCCAAACACACCACCCAAAGCTAATGAGCCGACATCTCCCATAAAAACCATAGCAGGATAGGTGTTAAACCATAAAAAACCAAGGCCAGCACCAATAATTGCGGTACAGACAATCATTAATTCGCCACTAAATTTGATATAAGGAATATGTAAGTAAGCAGCAAAATTAACATTACCTGTTGCCCAAGATACAAGGGCAAAACCAGCAGCAACAAAAACAGTTGGCATAATGGCAAGCCCATCAAGTCCATCAGTTAAATTAACAGCATTCCCAGCCCCAACAATCACAATATAACTAAGTAGAATAAATAATAATCCTAATTGAGGCATAACATCTTTAAAAAATGGTAAAACGAGCACTGTTACTGTACTATCTTTTCCGTAAACATAAAGACCAAAAGCAACAATTAACGCAATAACTGATTGCCAAAAATACTTCCATTTTGCAATAAGGCCGGCACTATTTTTACGGATTACCTTTAAATAATCATCAATAAAGCCAATAATGCCATAACCAATTAAAACGAATAAGGTTACCCAAACATAAGGATTGCGAAGATCTGCCCATAAAAGTACCGATAATACAATAGATGCTAAAATAAGCACCCCTCCCATAGTAGGCGTTCCTTTTTTACTTAAATGTGATTCAGGTCCATCATGGCGAATAACTTGCCCAATTTGCAATCTTTGTAACCTATCAATAACTTTCTGACCAAAAAATAAAGAAATCGCTAAAGAAGTTAATAACCCCAAAATCGCTCTTACTGTTAAATAAGAGATAACATTAAAAAAGGTAAAATGTTTCACTAAATATTCTGATATCCACACCAACATAATTTTAATCCTAACGCTTTATTGCTTAATTTGAATTTTTTCGATGATTTCTTCCATTTTGGCACTACGAGACCCCTTAATTAACATAGTTAAAATTGGGTATTGACGTAATAACGTTAACAGAAAATTCACTGCATCTTGCTTATTATTAAAATGGTGACCCTCACAGCTATACTGGCTAATAAATCTGCTTAATTTCCCTATACTTACTACACAATCAATCTTTTCATCACGGGCAAGTTCACCTATTTGTCGATGATATTTTTCAGATTCAGGACCTAGTTCCCCCATATCACCAACTACCAAAATTCGATAGCCAGGTTGTTTTGCCAACACTTTTACTGCTGCTGACATTGAGCCAACATTGGCATTATAAGAATCATCCCAAATTAATTGGGTTTGATTTAACCTTATTGGGAATAACCGACCTTTTACAGGTTTTAAAGAGGCTAAACCTTGTTGTATCTGATTAAGTGTTGCACCAACAGAAAGCGCTAAAGCTGATGCCGCGATAGCATTTGAAACATTATGTAATCCAATTAGAGGTAATATAATTGAGCATTCGCCATTCGGTGTATGTAATGTAAAGGTTGTACTTTCAGCATATTGAATGTTACTTGCATAAAAATCAGCCGAAAAATTAGATAACGAAAATGTCCAAACGGTTTTATTTGCTAACTGAGCAAACCATTTATTTGAGCAACTATCCAAATTAATGATAGCAATACCATCTTTAGATAAACCTTCAAAAATCTCACCTTTAGCCGCCGCCACACCGTCAAGTGAACCAAACCCTTCAATATGTGCCTCAGCAATATTATTAATTAAAGCACTGTGTGGTTTGACAATATTTGTAGTATAGGTAATTTCACCGATATGATTTGCTCCTAATTCTATTACAGCAAACTGATCTTGCGTGGTTAATCTTAATATTGTCAATGGCACGCCAATATCATTATTAAAATTACCCTGCGTATAAAGAGTTTGTCCACAATTTTGCAAAATTGCGGCAGTCATTTCTTTAACTGATGTTTTACCGGATGATCCTGTAAGTGCAACAATTTTAACCATACTTTGCTGGCGTACAAAATTAGCAATTTGACCTAAAGCTAGTCGAGTATCTTTAACGACAATCTGAGGTATTGTTTTATCAAGTTTACGATCTACAATCACAGCTATAGCGCCATCTTTAATGGATTGTTCAGCAAAAGCATGTCCATCAAAATTATTACCAACAAGTGCAACAAATAAAGACTGTTTAGCAATTGTTCTGGAATCGGTACAAATAGAGTCAATAATACAATTTTCGTCTTGAATATGATAAGAGTCACCATTCACTACTTCTTTTATTTGTTTAATTTTTACTGGAATCATAATCGATTCTCTACTCCTAAAAGTTGTTTCACTGTTTCTTGGTCTGAGTAGTGATATTTGGTTTTACCTATTATTTGATAATCTTCATGTCCTTTACCTGCAATTAAAATCACATCATTTGGTCCTGCTTGCTTTAACGTTTGTCCAATAGCTTGCACTCTATCGGTAATTACTTGTACATTATTAGTATGATGTAAACCTTGCTGAATGTCGTGAATAATTTTCATTTCATCTTCGGTTCGAGGATTATCATTGGTTAGTACAATTTTATCAGAAAATTGTTCTGCGATTTCTGCCATTAATGGTCTTTTCCCTGTATCCCTATCACCACCACAACCAAAAATTACCCATAATGTTCCTTGACAATGAATTCGGCTTGCCTGTAACGCTTTTTGTAATGCATCGGGGGTATGAGCATAATCAACAATGACTGTAGGGCCATTATTTTCATGCAATACTTCCATTCGTCCACAAATTGGTTTAAGAAAACAAGCCATATTTACAACAGCAAAAAAAGGATAATCAAGCGTTAAAAATGTTGCAATAGATAGCAATAAATTAGAAACATTAAATTCACCTAATAATTGACTATTGATAATAGCATTACCCCAACTTGAATCCATATGAATTTGAGCTCCTTTATCATGATATTCGATCATCGAAACACCAACATAAGGCCTGTTTAAAGACTTCAACTGACGTAATGATTTAGGCTGACATGATACCGCCGTTACCTCTGGAAGTTTATCAATCCATCGTTTACCATATTTATCATCATAATTAACAATTGATTTACCCGAACTTAAAACTTGTTTTTCTTTTTTATCGGAACTAAATAACGACCATTTTGCTTTTGCATATTTACCCATAGTCTTATGGAAATCAAGATGATCACGACTTAAATTAGTAAATACAGTTGCAGAACAATTTAGCCCCTTAACACGCCCCATCGCAAGCCCATGCGAAGAAATTTCCATCGCTACAACATTAACCTGTTTTTTTACAAAATCAGCTAATAAGGATTGTATATCTATTGCTGATGCCGTGGTATTAATAGATGATTCAAGTTTGTTATAAATTCCATTACCAATGGTACCTAAAATAGCCGTTTTGTTATTGAGTAATGCTGTACACTGAGCAATAAGTTGGGTCACGGTTGTTTTACCATTGGTTCCTGTTACCCCAATTACCGATAATTTTTTTGATGGAGAATCATAAAAATCATTAGCAAGTAATGATAAACGCTGTGAAAGTTGGAATACACTAATTTTGGGAACCACTGATTTATTATCTTGCTCAAGATACTCAATATTTAAGTTATTTGATTTTCGATTTGTTTCAGTTATAACAACAACCGCACCTGCAGAAATGGCTTGAGGAATAAATGCTCGTCCATCAACAGTATGCCCCTTGATAGCAACAAACACATCACCTTTTTCCACTTTGCGACTATCAATACGTAAATGATTAAGCGGAAAATCGTCTAATTCTAGATAACGATTTCCACCTAATAATTCAAATAATGTCTTAAATGTGCTTATAGCTATCATTCTCTACCTATTAATAAATAATCATTTGACCATCAACTTGACGATCGGGTTTTACATTCATCGTTCTTAATACTCCCCCCATAATACGGCTAAAGACTGGTGCAGAAACAGCACCGCCGTAATATTGGCCAGCCTTAGGGTTATCAATAACAACTACAAGGGAATATTTAGGTGCTGTAGCAGGAGCTATACCCGCAGTATAAGCCAAGTATTGATTAACATAGCGCCCTCCAGATAACTTTTTAGCTGTTCCTGTTTTTACACCTACACTATAGCCAGGAACGGATGCTTTAGTCCCCCCGCCAGTCACAGCTACGGCTTCCATTAATTGAACAACTTTTTTAGCAATACTTTCTTGTACAACTCGCTCACCTTTGACAGGTTCAGTTACTTTCAAAATTGAAACAGGTCGGTAAATACCATAACTCCCAATGGTTGCATATGCTCTTGCTAATTGTAATGGAGTGACACTTAATCCATACCCGAAAGCAAAAGTTGCTCGTTCAATATCAGCCCACTTTCTAGTTCTATCTGCAGCAATTGAACCACTTACTTCACCACCAAGACCAAGCCCTGTAGGTTGTCCTAATCCAAAGCGGCTATAATACTCAACTAGTTCACCAGGTTGCATTTGTAAGGCTAATTTACTGACACCTACATTACTTGATTTTTCTAAAATACCAGCTAAATTCAATGATTTTTGATACGATACATCTTTAATTTCATAACGATTAACTAAAAATGGTCTAGTATCAACAATTGTATTTAGATCTGCAATTTTTTTCTCCAAAGCAGCCATCACGACTAATGGTTTCACTGTAGAACCCGGTTCAAATGCATCTGTTACAGCACGATTCCGTAGTAAGCTATAATCAATCGATGAGCGATTGTTGGGATTATAAGATGGATTGGTTGCCATCGCCAAAATTTCACCGGTATGCACATCAATTAAAACCGCTGTGCCACTATCAGCTTTATTAAATTCAACAGCTTGACTCAATTCACTATAAACTAAAGATTGTAAACGTTCATCAATACTCAATGTTAAATCTGATGCAGCCTCACTATCTGTACGTTCTAATTCTTCAATAACACGTCCAACGCGATCTCGTCTAACAGTTCTTTGTCCTGACTCACCAATTAACCATTTATTAAAACTTTTTTCGATACCTTCAGAACCTTTTTCTGTTCCATTTTCGTCAATATCGGTTAAACCAATTAATTGTGCTATATTTTCTGCTGCTGGATAATAGCGTTTAGATGTCTTTGCAAATGAGATTCCAGGTAATTTCAATTTTTTTAAATAGTCTGATATTGTCGGAGTTACTTGTTTAGACAAGTAAACAAATCGCATTGAAGGATTACTCAATTTTTGCTCTAATGTCGACATTGATAAGTTCAGTGTTTTAGATAATCCTTGCCACCGAACATCATCTGCTTTAACGCCTCCTTTTTGCAAAACAATTTTAGGATCTGCCCAAACATCAAACATTGGCACACTTACAGCTAATGCACGACCATTACGATCGGTGATCATTGCTCTTGGAGCTTCCATTTCTTGGTGACGAATCGAGCGTTTGTTTCCTTCATCAATAAGTTTATCGGGTTCAATAATTTGCAACAATGCCATTCGAACTATAAGACAAATAATAGCAAAAATAATAAAACCATATACAATGTAAAAGCGACTGGGCGTAAAAACCTGCTTCCTACCATTTATATTTTTAATTCTATTTTTTCTATGTTTAGAGACAGGTTTCATTGTTTACTCTTTATCACAATAACTGTTTCATTTTGTGGTGTCACATAAGACATACCTAATTGAACTTTTGCTTTATCTTCAACACGTTTGGGATCAGCAAGTACGTTTTCTTCAATAACAAGATTTCGCCATTCGCTTTCTAAAACATCTTGTTCTAATAAAAGTTGCTCACGCTCAAATAGCTGTTTTCTAACCTGTTGGGTTGTTATTAATACCGCACCAGCAGAAATAACAATCATTACAAGTAATAACAATGAAAGTTTTTGGTGACCAAACAAATCACTAATAATTAAACCCACTAAACTTTTGCTTGGCCTTTTTTGTATATTTTTATCACTATAAATTTTTTCTTGTAAAGTATCATTGTTTTGATTACTGTCCATTTTTTCTTTCTGCTACCCTTAATATTGCGCTTCGAGAACGCGGGTTATTTTTAATTTCAATAGCACTTGGTTTAATCTTACCAAGGGATTTTAATTTAGAATCACCATATTGTTTAATTTGCTGTTGTGTCAAAGGTAATCGAGTCGGTAAATCAGGACCTTTACTTTGCTGACTAATAAATTGTTTTACAATTCTATCTTCTAAAGAATGAAAACTAATAACCGCTAATCTTCCTTGATTTGCAAGCACTGATAAACTACTATTTAATGCTTGCTCAACTTCTTCCAATTCACTATTAATATAAATACGAATAGCCTGAAAACTACGTGTAGCTGGATGCTTATTTTTATCTTTTCTTGGCGTTGCTTTTTCAATTAAATTAGCTAACTCCAATGTACGAGTGATCGGTAAAACTTTATTTTGTTCTACAATTGCCCGAGCAATACGCTTAGCAAATTTCTCTTCACCGAATGTTTTTAACACCCATGTAATATTTTCTTCATCACTATTCAACAACCATTCACTTGCCGTTAAACCTTTATGGTTATTCATGCGCATATCAAGTGGTCCATCACGCATAAAAGAAAATCCTCGTTCAGGATCATCAAGTTGCGGAGATGAAACTCCCAAATCTAGCAAAATGCCATCAATTTTTCCCAATAGAGCTAGCTTATTAATATATTGATATAGATTTGAAAACTCACCCCGAATAAAAGTAAATCGAGGATCCTCTATTTGTAAAGCGACCTGCTCAGCATGTTCATCACGATCAATGGAAATTAATCGACCTTGTGCACCAAGTTGTTCAAGTATTAAACGAGAATGACCTCCTCGTCCAAAAGTGCCATCAACATAAATGCCGTCTTTTTTTATATTTAATGCGTTTACTGCTTCGTTTAACAAAACTGTTTTATGTTGATAATCCATCAATCTTTTACTCTTATTAAATAGTTAAATTTTTCAAATTATCCGATAAATTTTCAATATCCGTTGGTAATGCGGCAATATCGTCTTTAATTTGTTGATACCAAATTACCTCATCCCAAATTTCGAATTTATTAGATTGACCAACAAACATTGTATTTTTTTCTAATTTAGCATAAGTACGTAACGTAGATGGCAATAAAATTCGCCCTGAATTATCCATTAAACACTCAGTTGCATAACCCAATAACAGTCTTTTAATTCTACGTTCAGCATCAACAATCGTTGATAATGTTGCAAGCTGTTGCTCTATACATTTCCATTCAGATAGGGAGTAAAGGGTTAAGCAAGGGTGGTATAAACCAATTGTGCAAACCATACCTTCAGATAAAGATTCACGGTAACGAGTGGGAATAGCCAACCGTCCTTTATTATCTAAATTGATTGAAATTGCACCGCTGAACATAAAAATTCCATTATTTGTAAATTTCACATTAATTTTTAATTTTTAAAAATCAATAAATTAAAAATTAAATTCTTTTCACCACTTAATCCCACTTTTTACCACAAAATTTTATAAAATAATAGATATTTGATAAATTAATTTATAAAGGTTTAAAAACGCATCCTATTATCTTTTTTTTGAAAATGGGTTTATAAGAAAGGAATAATGAAAGGTTTTGCCGACAAGGATCGGCAAAGAAAAACTCAAGATACAGTCCAAAACCCTGTTACATTAACTTTGTTCTGCTGTAAAACTGCACGAATAGGCATTTGATTGATATCATTACCTTTTTCGGCTTGTTCTAATACATTCAATTTACTTTCACCAACTAAATGTAGATAAATATTTTTACTATTTAAAATTGTTGGTAGCGTTAATGTAATACGATCAAGTGGTGCAGTTAATGGGGTCATACCAACAACTTTTTGACCAGATTTCATATCTAAACCGGCTGCTAAATTAGCAGCATCAGGGAATAATGATGCTGTATGACCATCTTCGCCCATACCTAAAACAACTACATCAAATGGCATCGGAATTTTATCCAACATTTTATTAGTCATTTCTGCACCATCAAATGGATTATCATAGCTGTTTTTCAAACCAACAAAATTCGCCAATTTTGCTTTATTTTGTAATAAATGTGTCATTACTAATTTTTCGTTGCTAGCATCATCACTATCATCGACCCATCTATCATCAACCAATGTAATAAAAACTCGACTCCATTCTAAATCTTGTTGACTCAGTGAGGTAAATAATGGAATAGGTGTTTTACCACCCGAAACAGCAATAGATGCATACCCTTTTTGTTCAACGGCTTGTTTTAATTCATTGATAATATGTGAAGTTAAATCTTCGATCAGTAACTGACCATTTTGATATTTATTTAACGTGAACATAGTTATTTTCCTTTATTCAAATTCGTGCCATGAGTGCCCGTCTTTGGTAATTAAAGCAACCGATGCGACTGGCCCCCAAGTTCCGGCTTGGTAAGTTTTTGGTGGTTCATGTTCTGTTTCCCAAGCACTAATAATTGTATCAACCCATTTCCATGCGGCTTCAACTTCATCACGGTGAACAAATAATGCTTGACGCCCCTTCATAACTTCAAGCAATAAACGCTCGTAGGCGTCAGCACTCTGTTGGTGAAAAGTTTCGCTGAAACTTAAATCAAGTTTTGTTGTTTGTAAATTATGAGTGCTATCCAATCCTGGTACTTTATTTAGAATTTCAATATCCATTCCTTCATCAGGTTGTAACCTAATCGTCAATTTGTTTTGTGGTAGTTCTGGATAAAATTCACTAAATAAATTAAGTGGTAACGGTTTAAAATAAACAACGACCTCAGAACATTTACTTGGTAAGCGTTTACCTGTACGTAAGTAAAACGGAACGCCTGCCCAACGCCAGTTATCAATATCAACTCGAATCGCAACAAATGTTTCAGTATTACTTTTTCGATTCGCACCATCTTCTTCTAAATAGCCAGGCACCTTAACACCATTAACAAATCCTGCAGTATATTGACCTCGAACTACTTTTTCTCGAATATTAGTTTTATCAATTGGCCTCAGGGCGTTAAGCACAGCTATCTTTTCACTACGTAAGCTATCATCTTCAAGGTTAGCAGGTGGTGACATTGCAATCATAGTTAAGATCTGCAATAAATGATTTTGCACCATGTCACGCATTTGACCCGCTTTATCAAAATATCCCCAACGCCCTTCAATACCAACTTGTTCAGCTACAGTAATTTCAACATGATCGATAGAATTACGATCCCAAAATGAAGCAAATACTGTATTTGCAAAACGTAAAGCTAATAGATTTAATACTGATTCTTTACCTAAGTAATGATCAATACGATAAACTTGCGATTCACTAAAGAATTTAGCCACTGAATCATTGATTTCACGAGATGACTGTAAATCTGTTCCAAGTGGTTTTTCCATCACAATACGGTTTTGTAATTGATTTAATCCAGCAGTAGCTAAACCCTGGCAAATCGTCCCAAAAGTCCCTGGATGCATTGCAAAGTAGAAAATAGCAGGATGATTTGAATCAAGTTTATTCTTTAACCCTTCAAAACCTACGCTATCATTGACATCTAATTTATGAAAATCTAATCGTTTAGAAAATCGTTGCCAAATACTATCATCTAACGGTTCTGGCATAAACGAAGTTAACGCATCTTTTGCTACCTCACAATAAGCAACATGATCCCAATCAGCGCGTCCTACGCCTAAAATTTTGGTTTGTTCAGGTAGTTTTCCATACTTTTCTAATTGATATAAAGACGGTAGTAATTTTCGTCTTGTCAAATCCCCTTTAGCACCAAAAATAACTAAATTACAAGCTGGGATATCAGACATGGCTTTCTCCTAAAATGGTATAATGTAATTATTCTATTATGTTCGATATCTGGTGTATACCCAATTAATAGGGTAAATCATAGTAATAGGTACTATTCTATTAACTCTAAAACAAAAAGGTCACCTTTGGGTGACCTTTTGCTTGAAACGAGTAATTAAATGATATTCCAATAAATAAATTATGCTCGTACAAAATCCATATGAACTAATTTTGGTTTAAATGCATGACGTTGCACAGCTTGTACTTTTACTTTAACAGCTTTACCATCAACTTCAACGGTTAAAACTTCAGAATAAAATTCTGGTTTTTCTTGCATATTAAAAACTTGGTTGTGATCAAGTACAACAGAGATTGCTGGTTCACTACCACCATAAATAATTGCTGGAAATTTACCAGCGTGACGCAGGCGGCGGCTCGCACCCTTACCATGCTCTTTTCTAACTTCAGCTTTAAATGTAAACATATTAATTTCTCTTAATTATTTAAATATAGAAACCAATTACAGGCGACCCAGTAATTGGCTATTAAATTAGTACTTTTAAAAAAAGTGTCGTAGATTATAGAGTGTTATGCTCGTAAACGCAATCAATTAATCATATTAAAGACAGTATAAATATTGATTGCATCATACAACATATAATACGAATCAAATATTTAAATTAGCTCTATTTTAAAGCCATAAGTTGATTTCTTATTTGGTGACAATTTCAATGGTTTTGTGATACAACCCGCTTCAACACAAACCATCGATTTATACTCATCATTGCCGAAATCAGCCATTGATTTAGCTTTATTTATCCATGGGTTCCAAGTGACTACATCACTTACATTAGTGTTGGTTAGTTGGATTGTTCGAGCACCATCAGTTATTGTTATTCGATTACCTGCATCGGTATAAATACGATCGACCTCTTGATTAAATGTTAATTCACCTACAGTTACTGGTTTGTTTTCAACAACTAAACGTTCTTGATAAGTATCACCTAACCCTTTAACTACAACATGGTCAATATTATCAATACCAAAATAGGTATGTAGAGCACTAGTTACATCAAAATCTGCTGAGCAACTTAAAGTAACTTCACAGCTTTTACCTAGATGAAGACTTAATGACACAGAGAAAGGTTTGTTACAATAAGATTCTGTTTGTTGACTATTAGTAAGTGATAAAACAAGATCAACGCCATTATCGTCTTCTTCACAAGAATCTAATTTCCATTCAACAAGGCGCGCAAAACCATGAGTTGGATTACCTAATTGACCAAACCATGGCCAACAAACAGGAACTCCTCCACGAATGGCTACATCTTTTTTAAAATGGGTATTATTGCTTAACCAAACAACGGGGGTTTGCTCACTAGAGGGTTGCCAAAATAATAAGTGTGCACCTTGTAATGTAACTGCTGCACAACAGGTTTTATGCTTAATAACTAAAGTTGAGAGCTCACCATAAGACGATTGTTTTACTGATGAGCTTAGTGGCACACCTGATAAGCTACTATCTAAAATCTTTTTATATATACTCATACTTACTCCTAAATAACAAATTTAATTAATATAAAAATTTATTAAGAATTGTACGCTTTTTAAGTCAATAATAAAAACGCAATAGATGCCAAGAGCTTTTTTTTATAAATTGAAGTAAAATGCTACACCATAAAAAACAAATCAACATACTGTCTAGTTATTTTTGTTAAAAAGTTTCAGGAAAGACCCTCGTTTATGTATAAAATCCCAATGAGTTTGTATATTCATATGCCATGGTGCGTACAAAAATGTCCCTATTGTGATTTTAATTCACATACTGTAAAAAAAATACCAGCTTATCAAGCTTATATAGAGCATTTAATTAAAGATCTACAGCATGATGCTGTTTTTTGTTTAAATCGTTCAATTCATTCAATTTTTATTGGTGGTGGTACACCTAGTCTATTTTCTGCCGAGTTGATTGATAAATTATTATCAAATATAAATAAAATAATACCGATAAATAAAGATGCTGAAATCACTATTGAAGCTAATCCAAACTCTGTTGATGTAGAAAGATTTAATGGTTATCAACAAGCTGGCATAAACCGAATATCAATTGGTGTGCAAAGCTTTCAAGCCGATAAACTTGTTAAGTTAGGACGGATACACGATCCCAAAGAAGCAATCACAGCAGGAAAACTTGCCAAAACATTAAATTTAAGAAGTTTTAATTTAGATTTAATGCATGGTTTGCCAAATCAAAATATTGATGATGCCATATATGACTTAAAACAAGCCATTACTATTGCACCACCGCATTTATCTTGGTATCAATTAACCATTGAACCCAATACGCTATTTGGTTCAAAACCACCTGTTTTACCTGATGATGATAAGCTTTGGGAAATTTATCAACAAGGTCATCAATTATTAACTCAGCATGGTTACCAGCAGTATGAAACCTCGGCTTATGCTAAAGAAGGTTCGCAATGCCAACATAATTTAAATTATTGGCGATTTGGAGACTATTTAGGCATTGGATGTGGCGCTCATGGTAAATTAACCCAACCAGATGGAAAAATTATTCGTACCGTAAAAACTCGTCACCCCAAAGGGTATTTAGAAGGGCGTTATTTAGATAAGTATTATACTGTACCTAAAGAAGAGTTACCTTTTGAATTTTTTATGAATCGTTTTAGGCTTTTTGAACCAACGCCTAAATGCGAATTTGAACAACGAACTTATTTACCTTTACAGACAATTGAGAAAAAGTTAGTAACTGCTATTAAAAAAAATTATTTAATTGAAAATAAAGAAAGTTGGCAAATCACAGAACATGGCAAGTTATTTTTGAATTCGTTATTAGAGATATTTCTATAGATAATTATTTGAAATATTTTAACTTAATTCAAATGATATTATTATTTACATTTATTTAACATGATAAATACAAACTATTTAATTAATCATTCAGATATCTTTACAGACTTTCTTCAAAAAAAAGCACATACTATGTCTCGACAATGTATTATTTCATTGTTTTCCTATTCCTTATGTTTTCCCAATAACTTTGTTATTGGGTTTTTTTTTGCATTTAAATTTTAAATTGAGATAGAACTTACTTTTTTTTCAAAATAACTCGTAAATCATCCCCCACCATAGTAATCGATTCAAAGTGAAATTGCGGTGCAAATGAAAGCTTTTGTAGATTTGGCAATATACACATATCTAACGCATTATGACCAAGTAATTTTGGCGCATAATAAACAATCAATTCATCTACTAAATCTTGCTCTATCAATGCTCCTGCAAGATGAGCACCAGCTTCAACCCAAACCAAATTTATTTGTTTTTCAGCTAATAGTGCAAACAATTTAGATAAATCTATTTTTTTACAACTAGATGGCTCTATAATTAATTTAGTGTTTTGCTTTGCAATAAAGCTATTTTTTTTTCGTACTACCCATGTATCACCTGGCTGAGTGAAAATATTTTCGCTACCCATTAACCGATCTTGACTGTCAATAATGACACGAATAGGTTGTCGGATTTTTTCTGGTAGGTAGATTTTTTTTATTTCATCAGGTAACTGATGATATCTAACTGTTAAACTTGCATTATCAGCTTGCACGGTGGTACAAGTACTTAAAATACAACTTGCTTGTGCTCTAAATTGTTGTACATCTTGCCTTGCCACGCTTGAGGTTATCCATTTGCTTTCACCTGATGCCATGGCAACTTTACCATCAAGAGACGTAGCGAGTTTAAGTTGTACATATGGCAAACCCGTCCGCATACGTTTTAAAAAGCCTTTATTAATCGCTTCGGCTTGCTCAGTTAAAACGCCAATCATGACATCTATTCCAGCTTCTTTCAACCGCTTAATACCATTACCTGCAACATTAGGATTAGGATCTTGCATAGCAATAACCACACGTGTAACACCGGCTTCAATAAGCGCATCAGCACATGGCGGCGTTCGACCAAAATGGCTACACGGTTCTAGTGTTACATAAGCTGTTGCACCTTTAGCATTTTCACCAGCCATTTGTAATGCATAAATTTCGGCATGAGGCTCACCAGCTTTTTGATGATAACCGTGACCAATAATTTTATTATCTTTTACAATCACACAACCAACGTTAGGATTAGGAGATGTTGTAAAACGACCAAGCTTAGCTAGCTCAATCGCTTGTTGCATGTAAAAATGATCGTTATTATGTATCATTATTATCTGGATGGCTATTTTTGTTGTAACTTAGCAATTTCATTACTAAATTGTTCAATGTCATCAAAACTAAAATAGACTGAAGCAAAACGGATATACGCAATTTTGTCTAGGTTTTTTAGTTCTTCAATCACATAATCACCAATTAATTTGGCTGGGATCTCACGTTCAGCTGTTGCTCTTAGTTTAGATTTTATACGTGTAATTGCATCTTCAATAGCATCAAAACTAACTGGGCGTTTTTCTAGAGCCCTTTTCATACCATTACGTAATTTATCTTCATTGAATGGTTCGCGAACTTTATTACTTTTAACGACATTAGGCATAATTAATTCAGCCACTTCAAATGTAGTAAATCTTTCATTACATTCAACACATTGTCGTCTGCGACGAACTTGAAATCCTTCACCAACAAGACGTGAATCAATCACCTTTGTATCATCTGCATTGCAAAAAGGACAGTGCATAAATGTATCCTTACGGTAACAAAATAATCATTACAATATCTGAAAATTTTGATTTAAACAAGGGTCTAATTATTGTAATGTAAGTTTTGTCATCGATGGTATAAAATATATAATGATGAAGATTTACTAGTCATTAAGAATTTAATAAATTCAGTTCGTTTTATTAGATATTTAGCCACCTATCTGATGGCATAAAATACTTACCAATTTAATTTAATGAGAAAATCCCTTAATTTAGCAAAATCATCAGGCATATGATGAGAAAGTAACGTCATATCAGCCCGTTCTGCTAACCCTTCAGGAAGTGGAACAGATTTACCTAGAATATCTTCAACAACTTCTTTAAATTTTGCTGGATGTGCCGTACCTAAAAATAGTCCATATTCACCCTCTTGTAACTGTTCACGCAGTGCACGATAAGCAATTGCACCATGAGGTTCAGATAAGTAACCTTTTTGATAAAGTTCACAAACAGTCTGCTTAGCAACTTCATCAGAAACAGTAGCATGACCAAGTGATTTAAGAGCCCATCCCTCGCGCTTATAAATCTCTTCAATACGGGGCCAATTATTTGGCTGGCTTACATCCATTGCATTCGATAATGTTGCAATGGTTGCGTGAGGTTCCCACTTACCAGTTTCTAAATAACGAGGTACTGTATCATTGGCATTCGTTGCGGCAATAAAGCGTTTAATAGGTAATCCCATTGTTTTCGCTAGTAGACCTGCTGTTAAGTCGCCAAAATTACCACTTGGCACAGAAATAACCAACTGTTCACGTTGGGTTGATGTTAGTTGTGCAAAAGCTTCAAAATAGTAACAAATTTGTGCTAATAATCGGCTAATATTAATTGAGTTAGCAGAATTTAAGCCAATTTTAGTTTTTAATTCATCATCATCAAATGCTTTCTTAACTAGTGCTTGGCAAGCATCAAAGTCACTTTGAATAGCGATTGTATGAATATTATCACCCAAAGTACAAAATAACTTTTCTTGTAATGGACTAATTTTACCTTCTGGATATAAAATCACGACGCGAATATTCGGTAAATGATAAAACGCGTGAGCAACGGCCGCACCAGTATCACCAGAAGTAGCTGTCAAAATAGTAATTTTTTTATCAGCAGCGACCTGCACTAACGCCTGTGCCATAAAGCGTCCACCAAAGTCTTTAAATGCTAATGTTGGTCCATGATATAACTCTAATGAACCAATATCTGCTTCTACTGAGGCTACTGGGGCTGGAAATTGAAATGCATTTTTAACAAGTCTATACATATCATTACTGCTAATCTCATCACCAATAAAAGCAGATAAGATCTTGGCGCTACGAGTAATAAAATCAAGTTTTAATAACGACTCAATTTCAACTAATGAAAACTTAGGCAATTCTTGAGGGAAAAATAAGCCTTGCCCTCTTCCTAATCCTTGTTGAACTGCTTGTGCAAAGCTAACTTGCTCTGAATGATCTTTTAAATTATATAATTTCATAATATGTTCCAATTATCTTTATGCTTTAATTATGTACTCTTACTGATATCAGTTTAATCAATAAAAATTGGAGTCTTTCTAGTTTTAGACCTATTTTTATAATAAAAAACCTAAATAACTCTTGCACCTTGAGTATCAATTTTACAAATATGAGTAAAACCTTCATCATTTTGCAAATAATATTTTTTAAGTAATAATTCAATTTGCTCAGCTGTTTCAAGTTTATCAGCAATCACAAACATTGTTGGCCCTGATCCCGAAATACCCGATGACAAAGCGCCAAGTTGCTTAACTCGTTTTTGTGTTTCATCAAAATTAGGTAATAGCTGTTTACGATAAGGTTCAGCAATATTGTCACACAACATTGATGCTGCCAATTTTGGTTGTTTGGTATAGCAAGCATGAATAAATCCACCAACATATCGCCCATGAGCAACACAATCTGATTTTTGGTACAAAGCGGGTAAAATTGCACGAGCTTCAGCCGTTGATACTTTTATACCGGGATATGCCATAATCCAATACCAATCTTCAAAATGAGGAATTGGTTGGCTGATTATATCCATTTCATCAAGGATAAGTTGCATACCGCCTAAATAGCAAGGCGCAACATTATCGTAATGCACACTACCTGAAATACGCCCCTCAAGTTCGCCCATTATAAAAAGCATTTCAAATTCATTTAAAGGCTTATCAAAAAATTCATTCAAAGCAACTAATGCACCAACTACAGAACAGGCACTTGAACCTAAACCGGAACCAATGGGCATGTTTTTCTCTAGTGTCATATGGACAGGTAAAGCTTTACCTATTGCTTGACAAAATCGCTGCCAACATTGAAATACAATATTGTATTTTGGATCACTTGGTAGTTTTTGAACAAATTTACCTTTGCAAGTAAGAGAAAATTCGTTAGCAGATTCAACTGTAATACAGTCACCAAGCATAGCTCCACTAATCGGGCTAATTGCTGCCCCTAATATATCAAAACCAACGCTAATATTAGCCATGGATGCAGGAGCATAAACAGTTAAAGATTTATGGAACATTTAACCTCCGATTTTGCCTGATGTTGTCCGTAAAATATCAGCAAAAACGCCAGCTGCAGTAACATCATTACCCGCCCCATAACCACGTAATACAAGTGGAATAGGTTGGTAATAACGAGTATAAAAAGCTAAGGCATTTTCACCGTTTTTAATTTTATAAAGAGGATCTTCACTATCAACAGCTTCAATTTTAACACTACATTGATGGTTTTCTATACTACCCACATAACGTAATACTTTACCTTCTTTTGCTGCTTGTTCAGATTTTACTTTAAATTCTGCATCTAGCTGCGGTAATTTAGCCATAAACTCATCGATGCTACCTCGGGCATACTCAGCAGGTAAAACCGATTCGACATTGATTTGATCAAGTTCTAATTGCAATCCTGCTTCCCGTGCTAAAATTAACAATTTCCTAGCAACATCGGTGCCTGATAAGTCATCACGAGGATCAGGTTCAGTAAAACCTTTCTCTTTAGCCAATTTAGTTGCTTCAGACAGTAACATGCCCTCATCAAGTTTACCAAATATAAAAGAAAGCGATCCCGACAAAATTCCCGAAAACTTGATTAATTCATCACCTGCATTAAGTAGATTTTGAAGATTTTCAATTACTGGTAACCCTGCCCCTACATTAGTATCATATTGGAATTTACGCTTACTTTTTTCCGCTTCTTGACGTAAGCGTAAATAATAAGCCATTGAACTAGTATTAGCTTTTTTATTTGGCGTAACCACATGAAAACCGTTAGCTAAAAAATCTGCATATTTGTTAGATACTTCACTACTTGAAGTACAATCCACCAAAATTGGATTAAGTAGTCTATTATTTTTAGCAAATTCGATAATGCTATCTAAAGAATAATTCATTTCACTCTGTTTAATTTGGTCACGCCAATGACTAAGATCAATGCCGTCTCGATTGGTTATGCTGTGTTTAGAGTTAAACAAGCCACACACTCGTAAATCAATTTGTTTATTTTTAAGCCATTTTTGTTGACGTCCAATTTGATCAATAAGTGCTCCACCAACACCACCAACGCCAATAACAAAAACATCTAGCATTTTATCGGTACCAAACAACATTTGATGGGCAACACGTACTCCCATAACTGCAACATCATTATCAACAACGACCGAAATTGAACGTTCAGATGAACCTTGTGCTATAGCAACAATATTAATATTAGCTCTGGCTAATGCTGTAAAGAAATTAGCAGATAAACCACGTAGTGTCCGCATACCATCACCAACAACAGAAATAATAGCAAGCTTTTCTATAACTTCGATTGGTTCAAGTAATCCATCTTTTAATTCTAAATAAAACTCATCGCTCAAAGCCTCTTCTGCTCGATAAAGTTCGGTTTGTGGCACACAGAAACTAATGCTGTATTCGGATGATGATTGAGTAATAAGTACAACTGAAATACCAGCATAAGACATCGCAGAAAAAACACGTGCCGACATACCAACCATACCTTTTAAACCCGGACCTGATACGTTTATCATTGCCATATTATTTAAATTAGTGATACCTTTTACTGGTGTGGTTGAATCAACAACATTCGCACCAATAAGTGTTCCTGGTACATCAGGGTTATTCGTATTTTTAATTAAACAAGGGATTTGAAATTGAGCAATAGGTAAGATAGTTCTTGGATGAAGTACTTTTGCACCAAAATATGAAAGTTCCATCGCCTCTTGATAAGACATCGTTTTTAGTAATTTAGCATCTGGCACAATACGAGGATCACAAGTATAAACACCATCAACATCAGTCCAAATTTCGCAACTATTTGCTCTTAAACATGCCGCAAGCACAGCTGCTGAATAATCAGAACCATTACGCCCAAGTACAACTAATTCACCTTTTTCATTACCGGCAGTAAAACCTGGCATTAAGATAAAATTATCTTGTGGAATATTCATTTCAGCAATTCTGTGGGTTGACTGTGGTATATCAACAGTCGATTCTAAATAATCACCTTCTGCAATAAGCATCGCAACAGGATCGATTACCGTGATGGTGTGACCTTTTGCTTTAAGAAGTTCTTGCATAATGGCAATTGATAGTTTTTCTCCACGGCAAATAATTGACGCATTAATACTATCAGGACATTGACCGAGTAAAGCAACGCCTTCAAGTAATTGCTTTACATTATTTAATTCATTTAATGCAAAACGTTTCATTTCTTCATAAGCGAAATTCGGTTGCACTTTTGCAATACCAGCTAATAGATCGGCAAATATTTTTTCAGCATCATAAATATTACTTTTTATATCTTGCTTAGCGACTGTTTTTTCAACCATAGCAACTAAATGGTTGGTAATTTTAGCAGGTGCCGATAAAACAGTAGCTGTTTGCTCTTGTTTAGCATTATTTTCAATGATTTCTGCCACTCGTAAAAAACGTTCTGCATTAGCAACAGAGGTTCCTCCAAATTTTAAAACTTTCATATCACACCTTACTTATTATCTTAATTTATGCCCATTATGATTCAAAATACAGTTTATTCGACCTTGTTATGTCGATAGGTATTAAGAAAACCTTTTAGCGTTATAACGTTAGTTGTAATTTTATTTTCTAGCTACATTTATTTTTTATATAAATTTTTACATATAACAAAAAAACCCGCCTTTCTTAGGCGGGTTTTTGAATATTTTTTGGAAAAATCACCCCGCCCTAGATTGAGTAATAGTACCTAAGGTGCCAATAATATTTGTCATATGGATTGAAATAATCATTATTTTTCCTAAAAATTTTTCCCTGAAACTATAAACAAAACAGCCCGACATTTTCATGTCAGGCTGTAATTTTAAAAAACCTTTTTACTATTTTCGTACTCATTGACAACTTTGTTTAATGCTTGATATATGCTTTGAGCATCTTGTTTTTTTAGAGCTTCATCTAAGATATTGAGATACGATAACATCAATTTTTGATTATCCTCGGCAAATTGAGGTGATACTTCTTGATCTTCATATAACATAACATATGTACGAGCAAATCCAAAAATCAAAAAATAAACCGAAGCATTTTTTGGGTCTTCTTGAATTAGTGCTCTCATTGCCTTTCGTAGTTTTACATAACTATCTGTACCCGGCAAACTAGTCGCAAATGTTTTCGTTACTTCAGAAAATGTCATTGCCATAAACCTCAATCAAAATTACAAGAAGAAAGAATAGCAACCCATTCACAGAAGTGCAAGCCTATTTTGTTTACTAGACAAATTTTTTTAATTTTTAATAAAAATATACATGCAAAACACAATGCCAATGGGTATGTTATTAGTCAACTTCTTTACAAACAGACAATCCAGCCGGAGCTTGTGCAACAGGCATTATTTCAATTGAATTGACATTGAAATGTTCCGGTGTATTAATTAACCATGAAACAGTATTAGCAATATCTTCTGGGGTAATAAACGCTACACCTTGATAAACCGCTGCCGCTTTCTGATTATCACCATGAAAACGAATATTGGAAAACTCTGTACCA
Source organism: Gilliamella sp. Pas-s27 (assembly GCF_009795865.1). Classification (NCBI taxonomy): domain Bacteria; kingdom Pseudomonadati; phylum Pseudomonadota; class Gammaproteobacteria; order Orbales; family Orbaceae; genus Gilliamella; species Gilliamella sp. Pas-s27. Next base: position 17,683 of record NZ_WTEW01000001.1, on the reverse strand, counting down.
CCACATAATCCAGGTTCAATATTGGTGACACGCACTTTTTTTCCTAATAAATCTGTACGCAAATTAGCACTAAACTGTTTAACAAAGGCTTTAGATGCACCATAAACATTTCCACCTTTATAGGCATAAGTACCTGCAACAGAACCAAGATTAATAATATAACCTAAATTACGCTCAACCATCTGAGGTAAAATTTGTCGAGTTAGATTTACTAACCCAATAATATTAGTATCAATCATTGTTACCCAATCGTTGTAATCTGCTTCATAAGCTGGATCTAAACCTAAAGCTAAACCAGCGTTATTAATCAAAATATCAATTGTTTGGAATTCTTTAGGTAATTGTAACAAAATGGAGCTCAATGCATCTTTTTTAGTTATATCTAATGGTAATGACAAAAAATTAGAACCTAAATCATCTGCAAGATTTTGTAGTTTATCTGCACGTCTAGCTACGCCAACAACTTTATAACCATCAGCTATAAGCTTACGACAAATAGCTTCCCCAAAGCCAGAAGATGCACCAGTAACTAAAGCAATATTCACATTAAATCTCCTCATTGGCTAAATAACAATTTAAGTGTATTTACATAAACTAGAAAATAGTAAATAAAAATATACTTAAACACATACTTTCCTGAAAATTTTTACAAACTTATTTATAAAATACTTATAAAAAACCCGCTAATTAAGCGGGTTTGTATTGAATACTTCATTTAGCAGCTTCTTCCACAGGTTCATCATCTTTTAACGGAACAATCAAAGTATCGATATGAGTATTATTGATAAGTTGACGAGCGGAAGACATTAATTTACTCCAAAAATCCTGATGATGACCACATACAACTAAATCAATGTTATATTCGTGAATGGCTTCAATTAACACTTGGTCAAATTCCCCATTACCCGAAAGAGTATGAGCAATAGGATAGCCTGCATCATTTGCTAAGTTATTCAATGCAAGATGAGCATCTTCAGTGATTCGATCTTTCATATCATTCATATTGATATCAACTAAACCGGTGTAAAGATCTGAATAATTAATACCAACATGAATCAATGATATTTGAGCATTATATGGTCTGGCCATAGAAACGGCTTTTTCTACAAGTACTTCACTTTCAGGTGACAAATCAACTGCGACTAATATATGTTTATAAGCCATGATACTTTTCTCCTTCCTATTTTTAACGCTCAAGTAAATTAAAACCAGTACCCTACTTTTACTACTAAATTAATTTTTGAGCAAGCCAAAAAAGCGATCCAGATAACAAAATCGAAATTGGGAGTGTTAAAACCCATGTTAACGCAATATTTTTAATGGTTTTACTTTGTACTCCGCCACCATCAACGATCATTGTTCCGGCAACTGATGACGAAAGCACTTGAGTTGTAGATACAGGCATCCCCGTATAACTTGCAATCCCAATTGATAAGGCCGTTGTGATTTGCGCTGATACCCCTTGCGCATAAGTCATCCCTTTTTTACCAATTTTTTCACCAATAGTTATAGCCACACGGCGCCAACCAATCATTGTCCCAACAGCTAACGCTGAAGCAACCGCAATAATAATCCAAATTGGTGCATACTCAACGGTTTTAAGTAAATCACCCTTCAAAGATTTTAAATACTGCTTATCTTCTGAAGACACATTGGGCTGTTTAGCCACATGCGATACAGTATCAGATAAACAAAGTAAAATGCGTCGGGCTTGCGAACGTTGCTCAACCGTTAGTGAATCATAATCATTTATTTTATTAAATAAATGATTAGCAATACCTAGGGTGGTAAACGAATGTGAATAATCACAATGATATTTATTTAAGTCATCTAAAACAATATTGGTATCTAATACAGGTTGTTTACCAATTACCTCTGTTAGATCATCATTATGCTCTACAAAGTATTCTTGAATAGCATGGACAGCATTACGCGTGTTAGTAATGTCATAAGTCGAAGCGTTCATATTAACGATAAAACCTGCAGGAGCAATCCCCATTAATACTAACATTAAGAGACCAATACCTTTTTGACCGTCATTAGCACCATGTGAAAAACTTACGCCTGCAGCTGAGATAATAAGCATAATGCGAATCCAAAAAGGAGGTTTCTTCTTACCATAGAGTTTTTCACGTTGTTCCGGTGTCATAAAGATGCGTTCTCGCTTTTTACTGCTTTTTTTACTTTGGCTTTTACGAGTCCAGTATTTTCGCAATAAAAAAATCATCAACCCAGCAATTACAAGACCAACCACAGGAGAAATAATTAATGACAAAAAGATTTGAATCATTTTGGGAATATTGAGGGCATTTATTATCGAAGTATCCATAATAAATGCGTTAGCAAGAGCCACCCCTATAATTGAACCAATTAATGTGTGTGAGCTTGATGCGGGAATACCAACATACCAAGTTCCTAAATTCCAAATGATTGCAGCAAATAGAATAGAAAAGACCATAGCCAGTCCATGAGTTGAGCTGACATTAAGTAATAAATCAGTAGGCAATAGATGAACGATGGCATAAGCAACACTCAACCCACCAAGTAATACACCAAAAAAGTTAAACATACCGGCCATAAAAACAGCAAGTTGTTCTTTTAGTGCTCTTGTATAAATTACGGTAGCAACAGCATTAGCAGTATCATGAAATCCATTAATGGCTTCATAAAAGAGAACAAAAAACAACGCAAATCCCAATAATATAATGGTCGAGAATTCTAATTCAGCAAATAGATGTAACATAATAAATCTTTCTGTTGTTAATAGAGTCCCTATTATCCTTGAGAATAAGGTAATGAGCAAAACAAATTTTACATTTTTCGTTTTGCATAATGTGTAGCTAACACTGCACAAACCATTAATTGCACTTGATGAAATATCATTAAAGGTAGGATCATTATACCCATTACCGACATAGGAAAGATAACACTAGCCATGGGAATACCACTAGCTAAGCTCTTTTTTGAACCACAGAACACAATCGTGATTTCATCTTCTTTATTAAAACCGAGTAATCTTGAACCATAAGTAGTTATTAATAAAACAATAGTTAATAGTACAATGGAATAAAAAATAATTTCTAAAAGCGATAACAAACTAATCTGCGTCCAAATGCCATTTGCAACAGCATCACTAAAAGCAACATAGACAACCAATAGAATCGAAAGGCGATCAGTCTTAGAGATAATACGTTTATATTTATCCACCCATTGACCTATAAAGCGCCTTGATAAGTGACCAAGTACAAATGGCAACATTAGTTTCAACATGATAGAAGTAATTGCATCTAGCATATTCATGGAACTAGAAGATTCAGTACTCATTAATAAGCCAACTAAAATTGGAGAAATAAATACGCCTAATAACGTTGATGCTGAAGCACTACAAATAGCAGCTGCCACATTGCCTTTCGCTATTGAGGTAAACGCTATAGCTGATTGAACCGTTGCAGGCAATATACAAAGATAAACAAAACCTAAATAAAGGTTTTTCGGTAAAAAATTGGGAACCAACACTTGCATCATTATTCCAAGAATCGGGAAAATAACAAAAGTAGTTGTAAAAATAACCAAATGTAATCGCCAATTTTTTATACCAATAACAATCGCCTGAAAAGAAAGCTTAGCACCATGCATAAAGAATAATAAGCCAATAGCAAATGTTGTGAGATATTCAAAAATAACTTTAGCTTGCCCCTTACAAGGAAACAAACTAGCTGTAACCACAACACAAATGAGTACCAACAAGAATGGATCGATCTTAAAACGTTGTAGTATATTCATGTTTTTAGAATCTTTAGTAAAAAAAACGCCACAAAAGTGGCGATATACAAATGATAAAATTTATTCTAAAAAGCTACGAAGCACATCGGAACGGCTTGGATGACGTAATTTTCGTAATGCCTTAGCTTCAATCTGACGAATACGCTCACGAGTTACATCAAATTGTTTACCAACTTCTTCCAGTGTATGGTCGGTATTCATATCAATACCAAATCGCATACGTAACACTTTTGCTTCTCTTGGTGTTAATCCTGATAAAATATCACGCGTAGCACTACGTAAGCTCTCAGAAGTTGCGGCATCTAACGGTTGTTCAAGTGCAGTATCTTCAATAAAATCACCTAAATGTGAATCTTCATCATCACCAACTGGCGTTTCCATTGAAATTGGTTCTTTAGCAATTTTAAGTACCTTACGAATTTTATCTTCTGGCATTTGCATACGCTCAGACAACTCTTCTGGTGTTGGTTCACGTCCAATTTCTTGTAGCATTTGACGTGAAATACGATTTAACTTATTAATTGTTTCAATCATATGTACCGGAATACGAATTGTTCTAGCTTGGTCAGCAATTGAACGCGTAATAGCTTGCCTAATCCACCAAGTTGCATAAGTTGAGAATTTATAACCACGACGATACTCAAACTTATCAACAGCTTTCATCAAACCGATATTGCCTTCTTGGATAAGATCTAAAAATTGTAATCCACGATTGGTATATTTTTTAGCAATCGAAATAACAAGTCGTAAGTTAGCCTCAACCATCTCTTTCTTGGCTCGGCGTGCTTTAGCTTCACCAATAGACATACGTCGATTGATATCTTTAATTTGCTCAATAGAAAGATTCGTTTCGGTTTCTATTTGTTGCAACAAATTAACTTGAGCTTCAATTTCATTATCAAAATCTTTCAAATTAGCCGCAAATGCATTTTTTGAAGTTAACGCTTTCTTATACCAATTCATGTTATTTTCATTACTGGTAAAATAAGTCATAAACTGTTTTTTCGGCATTTTGCATCGTTCAACACAAATTTTCATAATCGCACGTTCATGAGTTCTAACACGATCCATCATGCATCTCATGTTATTGACAAGAATATCAAACTGTTTGGCAACTAAACGAAATTGTTTAAAGATCTCTGATAGATTTTCGATCTCTTTTTGTGCTTTTTTATGAGCTCGGCCATATTTTTTAATCGCTTCAGAAGTTTTATCGTGTTGCACCTTTAATTCAGCAAATTTAGCTTTTGCAACTTCAGGATCAATAGAAACATCGTCATCGGTTGAAGAATCACTTTCTTCATCTTCACTTTCATCGTCACTATCATCAATTTCAATTTCAGGATCACTAACATCTAAATCTTCCGGCAATTCCTCAGCGACTTCTTCGGCATTAGGATCAACAAAACCAGTGATCAAATCAGATAAACGGACTTGTCCACTTTCAATTAAATTATATTGCTCTAAAAGGTAAGTAATAGCCTCAGGATATTCTGATACTGAAGTTTGAACCTGATTAATACCATCTTCAATACGTTTAGCAATATCGATTTCGCCTTCGCGAGTCAACAGTTCAACGGCACCCATTTCACGCATGTACATACGAACAGGATCGGTTGTTCTACCAATTTCTGACTCAACATTAGATAATACTAATGCTGTTGCTGCCTCAACGGCTTCTTCATCAGGGACATTATCTGAAAGTAATAACTCATCAGAATCAGGGGCTTCTTCAAGGACTTGAATCCCCATATCATTGATCATTTGGATAATATCTTCAATCTGATCTGAATCAATAATCTCTTCCGGTAAGTGATCGTTGACATCAGCATAGGTCAAGTATCCTAGCTCCTTGCCTCGGATGATAAGGAGTTTTAACTGTGATTGAGAATTTTGCTCCATAAAAGGTATCCACTTTAATTATTTGGTCATCTATATCATATATATATGTAGAACACTATCTGGAATCCACATATACCCTATATATTTAGTCTTTTTTTGATAAAACAAGTATTAAGGTCGCCAATTCTTTTTTCTCTACGGTACTTAAGCCGGAGACTCTCTCTTTTGCGATCAGTTCATCTTGCCTTTGGGCCAGTATATTATCATATAACTCTTTTAAAGTATGTGAAAAAATTGAGTCTATTTCATCATCTTGATAATGACAATCCCACGTTGACAAACGATTTAGCTGTTTATAAAACGGTCTATCCATACATTCTGTTAATATTTGTGCTGTCGTTATATTAGGGTAACGTTGACATAATTCAAGTAATTCAATAAAGACCTCTATACCAGCCATTTTCACTTGACGGATCACATTAATATCAGAAACTTGCTCAGCAAGATTAGGATATTGAAGTAATAAACCAATTAAAACACGCATCGTAGTTAATTTAATTTGTGATACAGGAGTTTTTTCATTTACTTTCCGTTCACCTTTAGCTCGATTTTTATGCATTAATTGTTCTAGTTGAGACACATCAAGTAAGCCTAAATAATTTCCAAGTTGTTGTAACAAATTTAATCTAAAAACTTTTGCCTTAATTTGATCAAGTAATGGTAAAGCTAAAGAGCTCAATTTAGCTTTTCCTTCAGCTGTTTTTAAGTCGACCTGCTTCAAAAGCTCATCAAATAAGAATTTTGATAAATTTGATGCTTCACTTAAATAATCTTCGAATCCATCTTTACCAATTTTGCGAACAAGACTATCTGGATCTTCATCTTGTGGCAAAAATGCAAAAGCAATTTTCTTACCATCTATCAAACAAGGTAATAAAACATTAAGTGCTCGCCAAGCTGCATTTCGTCCAGCATTATCGCCGTCATAACAAAATATTACTGAATCTGTTGATCTAAATAATAATTTAATATGTTCTTCAGATGTTGCCGTACCTAAAGCTGCAACAGCATAATCAATACCATATTGAGCAAGTGAAACCACATCCATATAGCCTTCAACAACTATTAATTGCTGAGGGTTACGATTAATTTCTTGCACTTCATAAAGACCATACAACTGGAATCCTTTATGAAAAATCGGAGTTTCGGGAGAATTAATATATTTAGCTGAATCATTAATAATAGTTCGCCCACCAAATGCAATCACATTGCCTTGCCTATCACGAATAGGAAACATAATCCGTCCCCGAAAGCGATCATATCGATTACCATTATCACTAGTAACCAACATGCCGGCACGTTCATAAAGCACTGTTTCAGTATGGTTTTTAACCACATTTTGTGATGTCATTCGCCACTCATTAGGTGCAAAACCAATCTTATATCTGGTAATAATTTCAGAATTCAACCCTCGCTGTTCAAGATATTTACGAGCTTGGGTTGAAGTAGGTAGAGATAATTGTTGTTGGTAAAAATTAGTTATTTTAGCCATTAATGTATATAAATCACGACGGAAATTTCGAGATTCAATCTGTTTAGATTGATCGATTTGATTATTCTCCGCGTCTATATAAGGGACTCTAATCCCCTGCATACTAGCTAATTCTTCAATTGCTTCAGGAAAAGATAAATGCTCGTATTGCATCAAAAAATTCACTACCGAACCAGATGCACCACAACCAAAGCAATAATAAATTTGTTTTTTTTCACTTAATGAAAAAGAAGCGGTTTTTTCATCATGAAAAGGGCAACAACCAAAATAATTATTCCCCTTTTTTTTCATTTTTACACGTTTACCGATCACATCAAGAATATTTGTGCGAGCTATCAAATCTAAAGTAAAATCGCGAGGAATATGGCCTTTCATGATAAATTCTAACCAATTTTGGTGTTATAAAAATAAAACAAGCCGTATCAAAAATACGGCTTGTTAGAATTCTTTATATAAAAAAAATAATAAATTGATTTTTAATATCAATTTTAGTTTTTAGTATAAATAATATCCAAAATATTAGTATAGACGAGTACGACGAGCGTTTTCTCTTTCTAATTTTTTAGCATGACGTTTAACTGCAGCTGCTTTTGCGCGTTTACGAACAGTTGTTGGTTTTTCGTAAAATTCACGGTTACGAACTTCAGCTAAAACTCCTGCTTTTTCGCAAGAACGTTTAAAACGACGTAACGCTACATCGAAAGGTTCATTTTCACGTACTTTAATTACTGGCATGTGCCTCTCACCTCAAATTTGTTTAATATCACAAGGGACTAAAATTAGTGTGCAATTTTACCTCTAATCAATATATCTTGTAAAGTAAAAAATAGAATTATTGTAAGAAAGCAAATTAATTTGCTAATCGACATATAGCATCAGATAATACATAAAATCTATAGAAATAATCAGGAGTCTTTCATGCCATCATTAATAACTGGACTATATCCCAATCGTCGTTTACGCCGTAATCGTACTCATGAATTTAGCCGACGTATGCTTGCAGAGCACAGCTTAACAGTTAACGATCTAATTTATCCAGTTTTTATTGTTGAAGGAAATAATATTACAGAACCTGTAACTTCAATGCCAAACGTTAATAGAATAAGTATTGATATACTATTAAAAGAAGCAGAACAAGTAGCTAAATTAGGAATTCCTGTTCTTTCATTATTTCCAGCGATAGAATCGACAAAAAAAACACCACTTGCACAAGAAGCGTATAACAAAAATGGCTTGGTACCAAAAGCGATTCGCGCACTAAAAAAAGAATTTCCAGAGCTGGGAATACTAACTGATGTTGCACTAGACCCTTATACTACACATGGACAAGACGGCATTATTGACGAACAAGGCTATGTACAAAATGACACCTCTGTTGAAACGTTAGTTAAACAGGCATTAATGCAAGCGGAAGCAGGCGTAGACATTATTGCGCCAAGCGATATGATGGATGGACGCATTGGTGCAATACGTAATGAGCTAGAAAAACAAGGATTTGCTAATACTCAAATCATGGCTTATTCGGCCAAGTATGCATCTTGTTTTTATGGCCCATTCCGTGATGCCGTTGGTTCAGCCCCAAATATAAAAGGTGGAAACAAAAAAACCTACCAGCTCGACCCTGCAAATAGTAATGAAGCATTACAAGAAATCTATCAAGATTTAAGCGAAGGAGCAGATATGGTCATGGTTAAGCCCGGCATGCCTTATCTTGATATTGTGCAAAAAGTCAAGGAAACCTTTTCCGTCCCTACTTTTGCTTATCAAGTTTCTGGTGAATACGCCATGTTAACAGCGGCAATCCAAAATGGATGGTTAGATGAAAAATCAGCTATTATGGAGTCTTTACTCTGTTTTAAACGTGCAGGCACCGATGGTGTTTTAACTTATTTTGCCAAACAAGTCGCTGAATGGCTACATCAGCAATAACAACAGTATTTATTAAAAATAACAAGGATCTTTTTTAAAGATTTTACCTAAACAAACAGCCCCCTACTCTAAGAGGGGTTTAATTTCTATACAAACTATTTTTAACATTAACAATCTTATTTTCTCATTAATCATTCCCAAAAATAAAAATAACAACAAATTAACATAATGCTAAAAATACGTTTTAAGTAAAATTGGTAAAAAGTTTCAGACAGCTATATGTTTATTGTAAATAACTGATAATATTTACAAGAATAAGCGATAAGGAAATAAGAAATGATTTATGAACTCGTACCAAACGAATTACATGACGAATTTAAAGCTTTTCATCATGAACTAAAAAAAATAACATCACAACATGCTGAATCTTATCCATTTTGCAAAAAAACAAAATTTTATATCATTCGTTCAAAACCGACTAAAACATATCGTTGCAAAGGCTGTCATAAATATTTTACGATTTCAACTAATACACCATTTAATCGTCTAGCTCCATTTAGTTGGTTAGAAATGATATTTACTAGTCGTATAAAAAATATTAGTTATCCCAATATTGCTAAAAATCTTCAAATCTCATTCGAAAAAGTAATGCGCCGAGAACGAGCTATAATTAATTATCTTCAAACTTATTATCTATCATTACATAAGTGGTATACACAACAAAAACAAGCTATATTAATTCCAACCTTAGCAGAACAATATAAAACGATAAAAGTAAAAGTTACTACTTTACTAAATGAACAAAATCCAACTTGCATATATTGTCACTCCAACGAAACAACTAAAATTGGCTCTAGAACTTGCTATCGTTGTAAACGCTGTAGACATAGTTTTAATATTGTAAGCAATACTAGCTTAAACCGTATTCCCAAACCCGAATTATGGTTACAATTCATCGATCTACTTGTTTGGGGTAAGAATAATTCGCAAATAGCAAAATTACTTAATTTACATAATGATACAGTACGTAAATGGCGTTCGGCTTGGTGTGACATGATGAAATATTGGCACTGTGAAGCACTTGCTATTTGGTGTCAAAATCAATAATTACTCAATTTAACGCTTTATTATTGAGCCACTAATGGTACATTATTAACTAGTGGTTGTGAGAATAAAAAAAACAGCAGAACAATCGTCCTCTCAATTACCAACAACAGTTATTAATAGTACCTTTTTCATACTGAACCAGAGCCATTACCGAATAATAAATTAATTAAACGGCAAAAAATAACGAGCATCTCATCAAATAAACTGATTAACTATAACACTAAAGGTTATGTTGCTAATTATGAGTACAATTGAGTACCAATAGTCCTAATACCTATTGATACTCAAGTAAATATGATTAATTTTCACTAAATTCATCGTATTCACGACACAAAACAATGGTATCTTCAATTAAACGCCTTGCAATGGTGCCATACTCAGGTATTTTAGGTAACTGCGTATAATGGTACCAATTTGCTTCAACGAGCTCGTTTTTATCTATTTCTATTTCGCCACTATCATAATCAGCTAAATAAGCCATCATCAGTGAATTAGGAAAAGGCCAAGGTTGTGAACCAATATAGCGGATATTTTTAATTTTGATCTTCGACTCTTCAAAAACTTCACGCTCAACGGCGGTTTCCATAGTTTCACCAATTTCCGTAAACCCTGCTAACACAGTATATAAGTTATCTTGATTATGTCTAACATGCTTGGCTAACAAAATTTTATTTTTCTGACGAATTGCCACAATAATCGATGGTGAAATTTGTGGATAATAACGCTCTTTACAGTGGTCACACATACAACACCATTCCGTGTTGCTGATATACATTTCATGCCCACAATATCCACAATACTTATGAGAACGGTAAAATTCAGAAAGTTGTACAGCTCGTCCAGCTAAATTAAATAATGATGAATCTGCACTATCAAGTAATGGACGAATTGAGCTCATCGCATTTTTCATATCACGACAAATCAACCACGCAGTCTGCCCATTCCACTCGCCGATTGGTTGAGCACGTTGATTTATAAAACCGAGCTCCTTAGCACAACCAACAGGCACTTCGCCATTAGGCAACCACAACCGACCATTAGCACTAACAAACCAGTAACCTGTTTCGTTGCCCGTTAAATTAAATTGTTGTTGTATATTCATTATAAACACCCAAAATAAAAAAGGAGGATTTTACCCCTCCTTTACTTACTATTATTTCTTTTTCTTTTCGTGAAGTCCCTTTTTCTCAAGTTCCCAGTAGATAATACGTTGCTGAGCAATTGTAAATAAGTTACTAACGATATAGTATAAAACCAAGCCTGATGGGAACCACAAGAAAAACACTGTAAAGATTAATGGCATATAAGTCATTAACTTTTGTTGTAATGGATCAGTAACTGGTGTTGGTGACATCTTCTGAATTAAGAACATGCTTCCGCCCATCAATAATGGTAGGATATAATATGGATCTTGCGCTGATAAGTCATGAATCCAAAGAGCAAATGGCGCATGACGCAATTCAACCGTATTACCTAACATATAGAATAAAGACAAGAAAATTGGCATTTGAATAAGCAATGGCAAACAACCACCTAATGGGTTGACTTTTTCTTGTTTATAAAGCGCCATTGTTTCCATACTTATTTTTTGACGATCATCGCCATAACGTTCTTTCAAGGCTTGTATACGAGGTTGTAATAACTTCATTTTGGCCATAGAACGATATTGAGCTCGCGTTAATGGGAACAAAATACCACGTACAATAAAAGTAATAACAATAATTGAGAAACCCCAATTACCAATAAAACTATGGATAAACTTCAATAAGTAAAATAAAGGTTGCGATAAGAACCATAACCAACCATAATCGACAATTAAATCAAGGTGATTAGCTGTTTCTTTCAATTGGTTTTGAATTTCTGGACCTAACCATAATTTTGCAGAAATAGACGTATTATTACCTGCTTGAACAATCGTTGGTTCACCTTTAAAACCAATAGTGGCTTGTGAATTTTTAGCGGTTGAACGCGTATAAAACAAGTTATTTTTATCCTGATCTGGCACCCAAGCCGATGCAAAATAGTGCTGCAACATTGCAATCCAACCTGTTTGAGTTTCAACACTTAAAGCTTTATCTTTAACATCATCAAAGCTATATTTACTATAATTAGTACTAGAACTAGAGTAAGCAGTACCACGGAATGCACTTTGACCTAAACCACTACCGCCTTCAGTTGGGATATCATCAGGTAATTTAATGGTTTGCTTTAATTGACCGTACATAGCCACTTCAACTGGAGCACCACTTTGGTTATTAATGTCATATTGAACATCGACAGCATAATTACCACGATGCAACACATAATATTTAGTATAAGTAACGTCATTAACTTGGTAAGTTAATGGTACTCGCAGCTCATTTTGACCATCAGCTAAAACATATTCTGTTTGTGTTGTTTGATAGATAGGGCGTTTTGAGCCTTGTGTCGCATTATCAGGACCGTCTTTACCTGTTAAACCACTTTCCGCAATATAAATAAAATCAGGGCGAGATGTTAACAATTGAAAAGGCGTACCTGAGTGAAGTGTTTGCTCATATTTTAATAATTGAGCAGCTTGCACATCACCGCCATAAGTATTAATAGTGAGTGACAATACGTCAGATTTCACGGTAATTGTTTTACCCTGTGCAGAACCATCGATAGAATCATCATCGCTGACTGATTGTGTCAACTGATTAGCGACAGGTGGTTTTGGTGCATGGTCTTCTTCCCATGCTTTCCAAATAAAAAAAGATATAAAAAGTAAAACAATGACTAAAATATTACGTTGCGATCCCATTAGTGTTTTTCTCTATTGGTTTTAGTTTTGGGAGGAACAAAATCTTCTCCTCCTTCATGTAAAGGGTGACATTTTAATACACGTTTCGCCGTTAGCCAACCACCTTTTATTAATCCGAAGCGTCTTAATGCAATTATTGCATATTGTGAACATGTCGGTGTAAAGCGGCATTTAGGACCTAATAAAGGGCTAATAAAACGTTGATATATACGAATAAAAAATATAAAAATATTAACTATCATATCCTTACATGCACAAACATGCAATTTGATAATCAATATAAATTTATTTAATCCTTTTGCTTGGCGATGATTCGTTGGCATAATTGATCAAGTATTTCAACAATTTGCTGATTATCTAAATCGATAACAGGCTGTTTAGCCATCAAAATAAAATCAATATTAGGAAATTGATGCTGATGATGTCGGAAGTACTCTTTAGCCAGTCGTTTGATACGATTGCGCTCGTGAGCACGTTTTACCTGTTTTTTAGCGATAGCAAACCCTAATCGAGGATGATCTAAGGTGTTTTTTCGTGTAACTAAGGTAAGAAAAGGTGAACCTGCTCGAACAGACTCTTGAAAGACATAATTAAAATCAAAGGGAGTTAACAAGCGCAACTCCCGAGGAAAAGTGAGCTTAATCACCCAACTTTAAATCAGCTAGCAACAGTTAAACGAACACGGCCTTTAGCACGACGGCGAGCAAGAACTTGACGACCATTTTTAGTTGCCATACGAGCACGGAAACCGTGAGTTCTATTGCGTTTTAATACTGATGGTTGAAATGTGCGTTTCATGACGATTTATATCCAAATCTAATTTATCAACAAGGCGTAGAGTAAAAACTCCACAGCATTAATTAAAGAGGTCGGAATTATAGTGCCAATTTTATTTTTCGTCAATGAGATTTTTACAGATAAATCCCATTAATATCTAATTACCATACGATAAAGTAAAATAGAGCAAATAACTTATAACATAATAATTTATAACATAAAACCTAATTAACTAATTCCAAAAAGTAAGCACTTGTTTACTTTTCTCACCGCCAATTTCGCGTGCTAATTTAGGCACTAAATAGCCTGATACTTTCTCGGCAAGTTGTTTCATAATAACTTTAGCGGACTTATCATCAACCCAAAAATGAGCAGCGCCTTGTACTTTATCTAATAAATGAATGTAATAAGGTAAAATACCAACATCAAAAAGCCGATCACTTAACATTGCCAACACATCAGCATTATCATTCACATTTTTTAACAAAACACTTTGATTAAGCACCGTCACGCTTTGCTGTTTTAATAACGAAACAGCCTGAGCGACATCGTTATCGATTTCATTAGGATGATTAATGTGAGTAATCACTACACATTGCAACCGACTTTTAGCAAACAGCTGACATAACTCAGGCGTAATACGCGACGGAATCACCACCGCTAAACGCGTATGAATACGCAACCGTTTAACGTGAGGAATTTTTTCTAATTCACTGATCAAAAACGCCATTTCATGATCTTTAGCCATTAACGGATCACCACCTGAAAGGATAATCTCATTAAGTTCAGGATGGTTAGCAATATATTCAAGTGCTACAGCAAGATTCTGCTTACTACCTTGATTATCATGATAAGGAAAATGCCGTCGAAAACAATAACGACAATTAATTGCACAACCCGTCTTTGTGATTAATAACGCACGGTTACAATATTTATGCAACAACCCTGGAATGGCATTATCCTGTTCTTGCAAAGGATCATGGCTATAGCCATCCACATTTAGCATCTCGTTTTCATGACAAAGTACCTGCAACAAAAGCGGATCATTCTTATCCCCCTTTTTCATTCGACGAATAAACGCCATCGGCACACGAAGTGGAAACTGCTTTCTTGCCTGCAACATTGGGCTCGAAATTGTGTCAGCATTCAATCCTAAATAAGAATATAAAACATTAATATCTGTCACAACAGTGGCAAGATCAACAATCCATTTATCTTTATTATTGGGTAGTTCAATTTTTTGCTGTATAATATGGCTCATTTTTTGTAATTCAGAATTTTAGTTGGAGCTTTTATGGCATCTTATAGTACAAATGAGTTTAAAGCCGGTCTTAAAATAATGCAAGATGGTGAACCATGCGTTATTGTTGAAAATGAATTTTACAAACCGGGCAAAGGGCAATCTATTAACCGAGTAAAAATTAAAAAATTACTTTCGGGCAAAACTGTCGATAAAACATTCAAATCGGGCGAATCAGTTGAAGCTGCTGACGTGGTTGACATGAATTTAACGTACCTTTACACCGACGGTGAATTTTGGCACTTTATGAATAACGACACATTTGAGCAACTTTCGGCTGACGCAAAAGCCGTTGGTGACAATGCAAAATGGCTAGTTGATCAAGCCGAGTGTATTTTAACATTATGGAATGGCCAACCGATTGCAGTCACACCACCTAATTTTGTTGAACTTGAAGTGATCGAAACCGATCCTGGATTAAAAGGCGACACAGCTGGAACTGGCGGCAAACCTGCGACATTATCAACAGGTGCCGTTGTGCGTGTGCCGTTATTTGTACAAATCGGTGAAGTGCTTAAAGTGGATACGCGTTCAGGCGAATACGTATCACGCGTTAAATAAATAGCGCACAGCGCAAGTTAATATCTATCGAAAAAAGCGAGGTTTTTAACCTCGCTTTTTTATTAATAGCGTAATAAAAAAGTATAATAGGTTGCATTTAACCGCAACAACACCGTTCTAAGAAAAAGCCCCAACCTTACAGGATGGGGCTTTATTCTTTTAAACGTTAAAAACTAAGGTGTGGTGCAGATAGCATAAGCGACGTGGGCGTTGTAGTCGGCATTGAAGCCGTAGACCTCGCCATAGCTCAAGTAGACAGCGAATTGACCGCGCATAATATCCTCACTCGTCCAGTATTCGTCGCTTACGAAATCCACATCATCGTAGCGGTACATGTCGTACCACTCCGTAAAAAATCCAGCACCTATGTGATACTTGTAAACATTATCACTAGACGACGGCGTAGCGCCTACTGTGCCTTAACACGCTTCAACAGCATTCTCACCAGCACAAACCGCATTGGTTAAATCCCTTACCTTAGTAAGGCGATAACCCAAACTATTACACCATGCTAACTGGCCAGCATAATATTTAGATTGACGCTCCGAACTGACGAGCCACTACTTTAATGCTTTAACTCAAACCCGTATTTTACTACCTTATTACCTGCAATGTCTCTACCCACCAACTCAAACATCTTCGGAAAAATTAGCACAACAGGTAGTAGACTAGGATTATTTGAACCTATCTGACTACTACTCGCCCTTGGGTCATTTAATGTCACTGGTATCACAACTTTTCCCTTATCAACACGAGGAATACACATATCACTGGGCGTGACAGCTGTCACAGTAACTGTTATTCCCCCGTGAGTGATCGAAGATCTCATCAGCTGACTGTCATCTATGCCACCAATAAGTAAATCAAAATACAATCCATCTCCACCCGCCGTCGGAAAATTAAGATTCTAAATTGTAACAAGAAGGATTTGTAGACTAAACTAAAAAAACCTTATCAGGATTCCATATATCAGCTAGGCCAGCATAGTTTGCACCCATAGATGACATGTAATCTTTGCCTTTCTCTAGATTCAACCTTACGTAACAGATTTTAGGTGCTAAATCGGTGCTAATGTAATAGGTTTCAGTATTACCACTGAAAATACTGTTATTTGGCACACCATACTCTGTCGTTAAACTTCCCGCTGTACTACTTAATGTTACCTTATAAGATGCATTACATATATCTAATGCATCACCACAATTAACGGTATTACCGTCTTTTCCCCCAATTGCTTGGTATAATGAAATCATTTAAATTGACTAAATTTTTTGATAGCGGTACCACCATGCCGATATCACCTAACATATTCCTGATATTCGATAACCTTATTGGATTTGCACCACTTGAAGTATTGATTGATGGTGTAAGTTTTGTACCATCCGGCAATATGATAAATAATAGCTCGTCAACATTTGTTGCCTTGGTTAGACCTCCATCAAACGTTAAATACGGCTCAGAACCGTGGATCCCCCATGAAGTCTGAGCAGATAATGCCTGCGATTTCAGCGAATACGGTAGTAACAACAATGGCGCAAAGACCAACGGGGATTTGATAACAACTTGGAAATCGGCAATGGCCTTGCCGATGACGTTGCTGAAGATTTAAAGCATAGGTTTGCCAGAATAGATGCAAATCTGTGATGGTGTATTTTAATCACACTGTCAAGTAATTTATTGTTTTATTTATTTGTTTTTTTTATAATTCTTGCTTAAAATTTCAATAAAATCAATATCTTTCCTGAATTATTTTTGGCGAAACTAATACCTTTTTACTTTGATAGATTGAATAGATTAAGTACAGTGGTTTTAGCTATTTTGTTTTTAGATGAACAAAATAACTACAGTAACCACATCTTAGTCAAGAAATTAAAGCGAACTCTCCGATAATCCACGCTTTAAGTGTTTTTTGTAAGTTGCTTTTTTATTAAAAAGCAACGCAATTATCACCCCAAAAAATGGTCAAGAAAGCCATTGATTTTATTGAAGTTTTTATCTTGAGTCTCCTGGATTCAAACATGAAGTGCAATTTTAAACACGGTGGAGTGAAGAAAGTAGAAAGGTGATTTATACTAGCCCCTTCGCACCACCACAGTTTGGAGATTGCTAT